>NZ_JBNFOL010000012.1:0-93532 GCF_057364765.1 Brevibacterium sp. LAARM3_SD1
TCGGCCCATGGTGCGCTGCCGGGCGGACCAATGTCGCCTCGTGCGATCGTCGCGCTGAGCTCGCGACGGGGAATAGGGATAGGATCGGAAACCGTTGACCCCGTGTCCGAGCCGAAACCGGACGAGGTCCGGACAGCTTCCGTGGGTTGAGGGCCGATGAGGAACGTGTCCGTTCAACAGTGTTACATTGGGCCGGATCGTCCGTTGCAGTGGGCAGCTGATGCCGTGAGAGGAATGTGAAAGCGTGACCGCAACCGAGAAGAAGCCCCGTCGCCTCGTCATCGTCGAGTCTCCGACGAAGGCGCGAACGATTGTGGGATACCTCGGCGACGGTTATGACGTCGAGGCCTCCGTCGGTCATATCCGCGACCTGCCCACCCCCTCGGAGCTGCCCGCCGATATGAAGAAGGGGCCGTACGGAAAGTTCGCTGTCGACGTCGACAACAACTTCGACCCCTACTACCGATCGATCCGGGCAAGAAGAAGAAGGTCACCGAACTCAAGCGTCTGCTCAAGGACGCCGACGAACTCTATCTGGCAACGGATGAGGACCGCGAGGGAGAGGCCATCGCCTGGCATCTGCTCGAAGTCCTCAAACCGAAGATCCCGGTCAAGCGCATGGTCTTCCACGAGATCACGCCCGAAGCGATCGAACGTGCCCTGGAGAACACCCGCGATATCGACACCTCGCTCGTCGATGCGCAGGAGACCCGCCGCATCCTCGACCGTCTCTACGGCTACGAGGTCTCACCCGTGCTGTGGCGCAAGATCCGTGCAGGGCTCTCGGCCGGACGCGTCCAGTCCGTGGCCACCAGGCTCGTCGTCGAACGCGAACGCGAACGCATGGCCTTCGTGCCAGCCGACTACTGGGACCTCGACATCGATCTCGGTCTGCCGGACGGGACGAACCCGTTCGCCGCGAACCTCACCACCCTCGACGGGTCGCGGGTGGCCACCGGTCGTGACTTCAACGACAAGGGTGAGCTGAAGAACTCCTCGGCGACGGTCGTCGACCAGGTACGCGCGGAGTCTCTGGCCACAGAGCTCAACGGCAGTGCGAAGGATGCGCTGACGGTGACCGCGGTCGAGTCGAAGCCGTACTCCCGCCGCCCGGCCGCGCCGTTCACGACCTCGACCCTGCAGCAGGAGGCCGGACGCAAACTGCGCATGAGCGCTCGTCAGGCGATGCGCACCGCCCAGTCGCTGTACGAGCACGGCTACATCACCTATATGCGTACCGACTCCTCGGCGCTGTCGGGTCAGGCCATCGCCGCCGCCCGCAAGCAGGTGACCGAACTCTACGGCCCCGAATTCGTTCCGCAGTCACCGCGCCAGTACGCGAGCAAGCAGAAATCGGCACAGGAGGCCCACGAGGCGATCCGCCCTGCCGGTGACTCCTTCCGCACCCCGGCGCAGGTGTCCAAACAGCTCAACGGCGATGAGTTCCGCCTCTACGACCTCATCTGGAAGCGCACCGTCGCCAGCCAGATGGCCGATGCGAAGGGCAAGACCGCGACCATCAAGGTCAGTGCAGCTCTCGCCGATGGTCATGAGGCCGGATTCAGCGCCAGCGGCACCGTCATCACCTTCCGCGGGTTCCTCGCCGCCTATGAAGAGGGCCAGGACGCGTCCCGCTACGACACGAAGTCCGGGGAGTCGCGGCTGCCGCAGGTCGAAGAGGGCCAGGCGCTGTCGGTCGTCAAGGCCGAAGCCGACGGACACACGACCGCTCCGCCGCCGCGTTTCACTGAGGCCAGCCTCGTCAAACAGCTCGAGGAGCTCGGCATCGGCCGTCCCTCGACCTATGCGGCGACGATCTCAGTCATCCAGGACCGCGGCTATGTGACCACTCGCGGCAACGCACTGGTGCCCAGCTGGTTGGCGTTCTCCGTCGTGCGCCTGCTCGAGGAGCACTTCACCGGACTCGTCGACTACGCGTTCACCGCCGACCTCGAATCCGAACTCGACCGGATCGCGATGGGCGAAGAGGATCGCAACGACTGGCTGGCCGGGTTCTACTTCGGCGACAAGGGTCAGGACCGAGAGGGACTCAAAGCAATCGTCGACGACCTCGGCGATATCGATGCCCGTGAGGTCAACACCGTCGCCATCAGCGAGGGTGTCAACCTGCGCGTCGGTCGCTACGGTCCCTACCTTGAGGTCGCCTCGGAGAAGGAAGGCGAGGACCCGAAGCGGGTCTCCGTCCCCGACGATCTGGCACCCGATGAGCTGACAGCGGCGAAGGCGGCCGAACTCATCGAATCCCAGGGCGACGGCGACCGTGAGCTCGGTGTCGATCCGGAGACCGGACACACCATCGTGGCGAAGAACGGTCGTTTCGGACCCTATGTCTCCGAGGTGCTGCCCGAACCTGAGGAGAAGCCGAAGCGTGGGGCCAAGAAGCCGAAGCCGCGCACCGGTTCCCTGTTCAAGTCGATGGATCTGAACTCGATCGACCTCGAGACCGCGCTCAAGCTGCTCAGCCTTCCCCGAGTGGTCGGTCAGGACGAAGAGGGCACGGACATCACCGCGCAGAACGGCCGCTACGGACCGTACCTGAAGAAGGGCACGGACTCCCGTTCCCTGACGGATGAGGAGCAGATCTTCAACATCACCCTCGAGGAGGCGCTGAAGATCTATGCCGAGCCGAAGCAGCGCGGCGGTCGTCGTGCCGCGGCACCGCTGAAGGAACTCGGCGAGGATCCGGAGACGAAGAAGCCCGTCGTCGTCAAGGACGGCCGTTTCGGGCCGTATGTCACCATGGTGAGACGAATGCGACTCTGCGCAAGGACGACTCCGTCGAAGCCGTGACCCTCGAACGTGCGGCGACTCTGCTCGCAGAGAAGCGCGCGAAGGGACCGGCGAAGAAGAAGGCTCCGGCGAAGAAGGCCCCCGCCAAGAAGACGGCCGCGAAGAAGACGACGGCAGCCAAGACGACTGCTGCGAAGAAGACGACGGCCGCCAAGTCGACGGCATCGAAGTCGACAGGGACGAAGACCACCGCTGCGAAGAAGACGACGGCTGCCAAGTCGTCAGCGTCGAAATCGACAGGGACGAAGACCACCGCCGCGAAGAAGACGAGCACGGCCAAGCCGAAGACCCCCTGAGTCGACGGCTGCCGAGCCCGCAGCATTCACTTTTCGCCCTCTGTCTGAAGCATCAGGCAGAGGGCGAAAGTCGTCTCTTCTCCCCGTGGCCTGTGATTGTTGGGTCGATCCACGGTGATTTCAAGACCGATTCCACCGTGGATCGACCCAACAATCACGGTCTGCATGGACCGGCCGCGTACTCCAGCAGCCTCACGGACGAGGTCAGCCGCGCGATGACTCCGCGAAGTCGGTGAGCGCCTGGCCGTCGAGGCGATAGGTCTCCCACTCGTCCTGCGGCTTCGCTCCCAGCGATTCGTAGAAACCGATCGACGGTGTGTTCCATTTGAGCACGCACCATTCGAGCCGAGTCAGTCCACGCTCCTGGCAGATCTGCGCCAGCCGACCGAGCAGCGCCTTCCCGGCTCCCGAACCGCGATGTTCGGGCGCGACGAAGAGGTCCTCGAGCCAGATGCCGTTCCTGCCAGTCCAGGTGGAGAACGAATGGAACCAGATCGCAATGCCGATGACTTCGCCGCCGGATTCGGCCACGAGGCCGAACGTGTTCGCTTGACCCCCGTCGGGGAACATCACCGCGGCGAAATCCGCCTCGGTGGCCTCGACCGCGTCCGGTTCCTTCTCGTAGACGGCCAGTGCGTGGACGAGGCGCAGGATGTCGGGCAGGTCGGTCGGCTCTGCTTCACGAATGGTGACGGTCATGGTGTGTCCTCAGAGTCGGTGTTTGTCCGCGTGGGCGGCCACCTCGGCCAGCTCCTCGGCGGTGGGGGACAGGGGCGTATGCGGATTCGCGTCGGAATAGTAGGCGGCGAACGCCTCGGCGACGGAATCGATCGTCACCTCGGGATGGATCTCGCTGATCGATCCGCCCGTGGACGGATCCCAATCGATTCCGAGGGCGGCTTCGACATCGGTGAGGACGGCGCGGATCGGATCCGGATCCTCGACGACGACGGACGACGAGAACAGCCACGCCCCGGAGACCACACGCTGGGCGGTGCCGATCGCCTTGATCCGACCGGCCACGTTGACGCTGTGCTCACCCGGACAGTATTCGCCGGGAATCTCGCCGAGGCGGGCATCGACGCCCAGCCCCCGCAGCACCTCGACATAGTCCTCACCGAAACCGGTGAATCGCGCGGTGGTGTTCGTGATGAACGAATCACTCGGTTCGATGTGATCGATGACCAGAGATCCCGGATGGTAGGCAGCCGCACGCCCGCCGAGGCTGCGCAGAGCAGGTGTGAAACCGTGGTCCCGGGCCGCTTCGATGGCGGTGGCGAAGCCGGGCAGGAAACGATCCCGAGCACCGAACGCCAGGGTCGGAGCCGGTCGGTACATCCGCAGAGTCGCCCCGCGACGTCCGGCCTTGACCGAATCGAGGAGGACGCGGGCGAACGCGAGTTCTTCCACCGGTCCCAAACCGTCTGCGGCCACCGTGGTCATCGCCAGTCTGTCTGTGTGCACGAGTTCAAGGGTAGAGGATCGGCAGGCTCTGACCGGGCTCGGGTTGTCGCAGATCGCACTCGTTTCCAAGAGATATGTCAGTTCGGGCAGATAGTGTAGGGCTGTGAGCATGTTGACGACTACAGGACACCGACTGCCCGGAGCTCCCGGCCGCCTGGTCACCGAGACCGCCGCCTGGGGTGCACTGATCGTTCTTGTCGCGATCAGCTATGTCGTGGCAGGAACCAGCGGACTCGTCGCGACGGTGGGCGGACGCGCCTTCACCGCCATGGGGGAGTCGCTGAGCGCCGGAGGATTCGACAACCAGATGGGCAGCCTGTCGCTGCTCATCGTCTTCGCCCTCTCCTGCGCCGGCCTCTTCATCCCCTCCAAGGTCTTCGCCTCACGACCTCCGGCGGTGCGCAAGACCGCTCTGTCGATCACCGCGATCATCGAAGCCGCGGTCCTCGTCGTCCTCAGCCTCGCTCCCAGTGCCTGGCTGACCTGGGTCGCGGCCCTGTTCCTCGGCGCCGTGGTGGGACTGCTCATGAGCATCAACCCGTTCAGACATGAGAAGCCGTGGCGTCGTGTCGGCATTCCCGCGGCCGTCCTCGTGTTCGTCTCCTGCGCTTTCCAGATCCTCGGCGGCTCCGCTGCGGGAACCCAGGCGCTCGGATGGGTGTCACTGCTGGTGGGCATCGGCATGGCCACCGGTTCCGTGATCATCTTCCTCACCCCCGAACGCGCCCTGCACGCGGAGTCCGCGACGACCGGGCAATTCCCTGAACACAAGGCCCGGGTCGCCCGCCCCGCCGAATCGATTTCGAATCCGTGGGTGTGCATCGGCCTCTTCGCCGTCCTCGGCGCCACCTTCATGCTCGCTCAGCCGACGGCGATCGGCCACGGCTATGGTCAGGCCGGTTTCGCGGTCATCATCGCCTGCTGTCTCGTCGGATGGGCAATCGGATTCGAGATGGGTCCGACCTTCGCTCCCGGAATGTCCCGTCCGCGCGTGTCCACCTTCGGTCTGCTCGTCTCCGGTGTGCTGCTGCTGGCCACCGGAAGCATCAACGAACTCTCCGGCAAGGTCGTGCTCTCGGCCGCGATCGCGTTCCTCGTCGGCATCGGCGTGCGCGCTCAGCCCTATGACTTCTCCCGCCGCTACGGTGCCGTCGCCGGTGCCGGCCTGGCCTTGGTGATCAACGCACTCGACCTCGGCGGCACGGTCGAAGTCGGTTCGAGCCCGGACTGGGTTCTGGCCCCCAGCGACGTCGCGTTCCTCATCTTCGGCATCGCCGCTCTCGTCGCCGGAGTCATCGGACTCTTCACGTTCGACCCCCACAAGCTGCAGGGTCTGTCCGTCGACATCGTCCACGGATTCCGTCCGCCCAGCCAGCCCGAGACCGCGGCAGGCGGGCTCGGAAACTCGGCTGAGCGCCTCGGCGCCGGGTTCTTCATCGCCATCGAAGGCGGAGACGGTTCGGGCAAGACCACGCAGATCAAACGCATCTCCGCCGCCCTGGCCGATGACGGCTATCACGTGGAGGCCACTCGCGAACCCGGCGGCACCGAACTGGGCACGAAGATCCGTTCTGTTCTCTTCGACTCCGACCCGCCGAGCCCGCGCACCGAAGCCCTGCTCTTCGCCGCTGATCGTGCCCACCATGTGGCATCCCTGGTCGACCCCAGCCTCGATGCCGGAAACATCGTCATCACCGACCGATACATCGATTCGACGATCGCCTACCAGTCGGCCGGCCGCAGCTTCGACGAGAAGACGATCCTCGCGCTCAGCCGGTGGGCCACCCAGGGGCTCGTGCCGAACCTGACGATCGTCCTCGACATCGAACCCGAGGTCGCCGCCGAGCGGATGGGCAAGCGCGGCGACAGCAACTACCTCGACCAGGAGAACCAGCAGTTCCACCAGCGGGTGCGCCAGACCTACCTGTCCCGTGCCCACAAGGAACTCGACCGGTACGTCGTCCTCGACGCTTCGGTCGACGCCGATGAGCTCACCGAACGGATCCTCGCAGCCATCCGCGCCCGCCTTCCGCAGACGCTGGTCAAACGCGACACCGGCACCGAGGCGGCCCCCGCCTCAACGTCGACGGCTGAGGCCGACAACGGTCCGGAACGCAGTTCCGTGCCGATCGCTGCCGTAGCCGCCGGGACCGTGCCCGACGACGGCACGGCCGAGGCAGACGACGGTTCCGACGACGCCCACTCCGGCGACAGCTCTGCAGACTCGGTCGATGCCCGCGAGACTGAAGACGACGCCGTCGATGGCAGCGAAGCAATAGGCGAAGCAGCCGCTGATGCAACAGACCCCGACGATATCGACGATGCGGTGCACGAACGCGGACCGCGCTTCGTCCCGGCCTCCAGCGATCGGTTCGTTCCCTCTGCGATCACCGACGCCGAGGCCGAGATCTCCGGTGCGGTTCCCACCGAACGCGTCGACCTCGGGGCCGATCTGCGGGAGGATCCGGCCGCCTCGGCGAATGTGGAACGCTCCGCCGCTTCCGCATCCCCGGCATCCGCGGATGAGAATGCGGACCGGGATTCGGAAGGCGACGAGGAGGAACTTCCGTCCTTCTTGGAACCGAAGGGCTCGCATCGTTCAGATGAGGCCCCGAACCGTTCCGACGAGGACGCGGCGACCACGGTGCTGCCGGCCAGCGGGACCGCCTCGGAGGCGCTCGTCGACGACAGCGACGAGGCCGATGGGGTGCCGACGGACCGAATCGCCACGGACGAGAATGCTGAGACTCGGATCGTCAACCGCGTCGGCCCCGAAGACGCCGAAACTCGCGTTGTCCACCGTGCCGATCCACCTGCCGAAACCGGAACGGATGACGCAGCAGGCGACTCGGTCGACGGCGGGGACGCGGAAACCACGGTTCTGCCAGCCCGCACCGCCCGCGAGATGAGCCGTGAACGACTGCAGGCTCAGGCCGAGATCGAACGGCAGGCTCGGGAGCGCTTGCGCCAGCAGCGCGAACGCAGCAACCGTCGCTTCACCAACCGGGAGGATTCCTGAAGTGAGCGTCTTCGACGAACTCGTCGGCCAGGATGACGTCATCACCCAGCTCGGCTATGCGCTCGACAACCCGGCGGCGATGACCCATGCGTGGCTGTTCACCGGACCGCCCGGGTCGGGCCGATCGAATGCGGCACGCGCCTTCGCCGCCGCGCTCATCTCCGGGGGCACTGAATCGAATGACGTGACCGCCCGAGTGCTGTCGGGTCATCACGAGTCCCTGACGATCATGTCGACGCAGAAATCGGTCATATCGATCGAAGAGGTCCGTGAACTCGTGTCCAAGGCACAGGCGTCGCCCGTGAACTCGAAATGGCGCGTCGTCATCATCGAAGATGCCGACCGGATGATGGAACGCACAGCGAACGTGCTGCTCAAAGCCATCGAAGAGCCGCCTCCGGGAACCGTGTGGCTGCTGTGCGCGCCGAGTCCGATCGATGTGCTCACCACCATCCGGTCGCGGTGTCGTCCTGTGCGACTGCGCATCCCCTCTCGGGATGCCGTGGCACAGCTGCTGATGCAGCGCGACAACGTCTCGGAAGATCGCGCACACTGGGCTGCCGCAGTGGCCCAGAACCACATCGGGCGCGCGAAATACCTCGCACTCAACGAATCGGCTGATGCCGAACGTAAACAGATTCTCGCGATCCCCGGCAAACTCACCTCCGTGGGGGCGACGATCCGTTTGGCCGGCCGCATCGTCGATGCCGCTGCCGAAACCGCGAAGTCACGAGTCGAAGAGCGCAACGCCGCCGAGCGGACTCAGCTGCTGACCACCTTGGGTGTCGAAGGGGAGAAGACGATTCCGCCGTCGGCCAGAGCGCAGATCAGGAAGCTCGAGGAGGAGCAGAAGCGCCGCTCGGTGCGGGCCCGCAACGATGAGCTCGACCGGATCTTCCTCGAACTCATGAGCCTCTACCGCGACATCCTCATGTACCAGCTGGGGATCCGTGACGGGTGGATCAACGCCGGCGAAGTCGATCTCATCGCCGAACAGGCGAACCGGGATGGTCCCGACACCACGCTGCTGCGCATCGACGCCATCACCGAGGCTCGCCAGCGTCTGCAGACGAACATGTCGCCGGTGCTCATCGTCGAAGCAGCCTTCGTGCTGCTGTCGAACCCCTGGCTGCAGGAAGACCGCACCGGCGCGATCTGAGTTCCGGGGCCCTGAATCGACGGCGTCGAGAAGCGCCGGGGGAGTAGTCGGCCCCTCAGCTCTCGCTGAGGAGCTCTGTGACGAGTGCCGCGGTGAGTTCGATGCGGCGGGGAATCCAGATCTGCAGGGCATGTTCGGTGCGGGCGTGGGAGCCTCCACCGACGGTGCCGAGACCGTCAAGGGTCGGAGTGCCGACTCCGGCGGTGAAGTTGCCGTCAGACCCTCCGCCGACGGCGACGGACCGCAGCGGGGGATGCCCAAGTCGTCCGGCCAGCCGTTGGGCGCGGGCGTAGAGGCCCATCGCCATGTCCTCTTCGAGCGGAGCACGGTTGATTCCGCCCTTGAGTTCGATCTTCGCACCGGCCACGGTGGGCGTCAGTGCGCGCAGAGCATCGTCGATGCGCACCTGTTCATCCGCCGAGGCAGCTCTGGAGTCGATTCCGACGACGGCTTTGGCTGGCACGGTGTTCGTGGTCGATCCGCTGGTCATCACGTCGGGACGACAGAGGTTCCGACCGCAGGTTTATGGAGGCCGGCGATCTCGATGACCTGGTTGGCCACTTCGATGGTGGCGTTGATGCCCTTCTCCGGTTCGACTCCGGCATGCGATGCCAGACCGGTGACTTCAAGCTGGTAGATCGCCACTCCCTTGCGCGCGATCTTGACGGCACCGTGCGCGGCGCCGCTTTCGAACACGAGAGCGGCCTTCGCCCCGCGGGCTTCGTTTTCGATGATCTGCCGAGAGCCCGGGGAGCCGAGTTCCTCATCGGCGGTGATGAGGAGGCTGACACCATCGAGGCTGCCGAGTTCGGCACGGACCTTCGCCAAGGCGTAGATCGCGATGAGCAGTCCGCCCTTCATGTCATCGGCGCCGGTCCGCGGACACCCCGTCCTTGACCGAGTACGGGAAGTCGGTGAGAGTGCCGGTGGGCCAGACGGTGTCATGGTGGCCGATGAGCACGATCTTGCGGGGGCTGGTGCCGAATCGCCATAGCACGTGCGGGTGACCGTCGGTCTCGATAATCTGAGGCGCGGCACCGAGCATCCCGGTGCCGATGCGCGAGACGAGCCGGGCGCTGCGGGCCAGTGAGGAGAGGTCGTTGGAGAACGACTCGCATTCGATGAGCGCTTGGAAGTCGCTCATGAAGTCGTCGGAGTCGAACTCTGTCATGGATGTCTCTCCCTCTCGGATATGGACCAACTGTCCTTTCAAGGTTAGCGGGTGCCGGGTCGTGACCTGCCGGCACCCGCTCTCGAGTGGGCCAGGTACTCGGCTGTCACCTGTCAGAGAGGGGGTGACGAAGCTCTCGGTCGGAACCGCCCAGGAAGGGATTATTCGTTTTGACCACTGGCAGAGAAGTTGGCTAAAGTTGGTTCGGTTGCCGCCTTAGCTCAGTCGGCAGAGCGATTCACTCGTAATGAATAGGTCGCGGGTTCGATTCCCGCAGGCGGCTCGGCAACAGCCCCTCTGATCAGCAGAATTGATGATCAGAGGGGCTTTCTCGTGGCGGAACTGTCAACTGGCTCTTCGGGTCTGGAGCCGCAGCCGCCAGTGCTGCGCCTCAGTCGCCGTCGGAGTTCGCTTTGTTCTCCTGGTCGAGGGCCCGCAACTCGAATCGGGACTTCACTCCGACTTTGCGGTAGATATTCGTGTCTCAGTTCCACTGTCCGCACGGAGACGAAGAGCTCATGGGCGATGACATGGTTCTTGTATCCCTGAGTGAGCAGTTCGACGACCGGAAGTTCTTTGTCATTGAGGGAATCTGTGATCGATCCCGACGACTCGGCGTGGGTTTCTCCCACGACTCGAGCGTCTCCGAATCCGATGTCGGTGAGGACGGGACCTGCCGATTGCCTTCATTTCTTCGCTGTCGGCGTCATAGCCGAGTTCCTTGAGCTTATGGGCATAGGCCAGAAACGTCCGACCGCGCACATATTTGAGCTCCGGACTCGTCCACGCATCGAGGAGTCGGGAGAACTCCCTCCAAGCCTCATCGCCGGACATGAGCAGCGGTCTGCTGCGCGCTGCCGCCGATGACGTCCAAGTCGTCGGAATATCACGTTGGGCCTGTTCCAACTCGGCGAGGATCCGCTTGGCTTTGGAGATGTCGCCGACATAGACGAGTGATTCGATGAAGTCGTCGAGATACCGCAGGAGGTGAGGGCTGGGCAGCCACGTCGACAGGCGGTGACAGCGGGCGAAGTGCCTGTTCGCAGAAGCGAAGTCACCTTCCTACATCGCTGTGCGTGCCTCGATCGTCGCGAGTTTGCATCTCAGCAACCGACTCGACCCCTGTGCCGTGAGTCGGCGCGCGTCGCGGACCGCGCTGTGAGCGAGGTCCGAACGGCCGTCGAGGACGGCCATCATCGCATTCCGAAGATGATCGTTGACCGACACACTCTCGTGATGGTCGTTGCTGGCGGTGAGCAGTTCGTCCAGTTCGCGAACGCGGTGGTAGTTGCCGGCGCGGGACTCATTGATGAATGCCACGACCCTGGAGATTCTCGCCCACAGCGGGGTGAGATGCGATGACTGGTCGAAGAAGTTGCTCAGCACTGCGCGAGCGTCGTCGAACCGGTCCGCCAACGACAGCGTCGGGGCGAAGACGATCCATGAGAATTCGACAGCGAAGCACTGCCGAATGCGGTCGCCGATGGCCTCGAGTTCCTCGGCAGAGGGAAGACTTCGGCCGTTGAGCGCCACGTCGAAGAGACCGATGACCGATTCGACGACCTGAGCCAGCTCGGCCTCACTGCCGAGCAGTGTTGATATCCGACTCGCTGTCGTTCGAGCACTTTCCATGTCCCATTGCTGGAGATAGCAGAAGACGGTGCTGGCCAGCAGATATGGGCAGGCCTCCAGCGACGTCGCTGCGTTGCGTTCGACGACTCGCGGCACATGCTGATCTTTGATGATGCTCAACTCGGCATAGTCGATGAGGATTCGCAGCCTCAACACCGACGGTCTGACCTCATCGGTGCCCTTTCGTCCCTGGAGGAACCGGAGGTATCTGCGGGCGAGCGTGTACTGGCACTGTGACATGAGCTCTGCGGTCAGCTCTTCGACCGCCGACTCCGGGGCGGGGCCGTCTGTGAGGAGCAGCGCTCACTCGGAGAATTCCATGCCGTGGAGTATTCGACCGTCTCGGACTCATTCTGTCGCGCACGCGAACAAGTCGGCGACGGTCTCGGCGTCGAGTGCGGTGAAGCTGGCGTGCCACGCGCGCAGCACGGCCTCGTCGTCGGTGAGGTCGTCGACCTGCGCGATCTGCTCGACGATGTGGGCGGGTATGTGGCCACCGCACGAGATGACTTTTAGCGCATCCACCATCTGTGTCGAACAGCTCTCAAAGGAGTGACGCACTGTCTCCTGCAGTTCCGTTCCGGGTCTGAGGGGAAGAGTGAGCGCTTCGTTCTCGTACAACGCTCCGGGACGAATTGCTGAGAGCAGCGATTCGAATGACCTCGGATTGCCTGCGCTCCATCTGGCGGCGATTTCGAGGACGCTCTTCCACGCCAGAGGCGAGGTCGAGGACAGGCCCAGTTCGATGAGCGATTCGACCTTGAGCGGACTGAGGACGACCGACCCTCGTGAAGCTGCTCAGGGGCCCGGAGCCGCCGATCGACTGGACCGCGAGGATCGCACGGAGATTCTTGATGCTGCGACGCCGAAGCAGAAACCCGATCACCTCGAGACTGGTCGGGTCCATCAGATCGGCGTCATCGACGATGACTGCGAACGCATCGAAAGTCCTCGTCCGCAGAGAAGCATCGAGATCCTCTGCGACGGCGAAGGCCGATCGTTCGTCGGCGGACAGCGTGACCAGCGACCGCAGGCTCGTTCCGACAGCATCATCGACGGCCGCGAGGAAGGCGGAGAGTCCGGAGAACCGCCAGTCCTTCTCTGTCGGATTGGCCCGGACGATGCTTGTCGAAATGGTGGTTGCCCCTGCGACAGAGGAGAGGAGAGCGGTTCGTCCCGAACCTGCAGGGCCGGTGACGACGACGGTGTCGGATCCGGCCCCTCTGGTGACGTTCAGCAGTTCGCTGAGCTCGTGCTCGCGTAGGTTCTTGATCATCGAAAGTACTCGCTTCTCGGTATTGCCTGCTCCACTGACCGCCGTGCGAAGCGGGCAACGCACCAGACTCGGGATCGGCCTGGGATGGGCGGAGAGCGGGGGATGCATGCGCAGTGGGTGAGGTGCGCATCAGGGGAGTCGTCTGCGGATAGGGGACTGGTGTGTTCCCGGGGTGGAAACTGCAGATGATGCTGCAGAACCGATCGCGGATTCTGACGAGGAAATGTTTCAGTCATTGAATTGTTTCGAGAAACTGTGGAATTTGCGGGATCTGAACCACGGAAATCGTCGGACCCGCCCCGACATGGCAGTTTCTGTCGACGTGGGCCCGAGAAATGCGGTGTGGTGTCGCCGCCGGCAGAAGCGGGGTCTGCCCGGGGTCCGACCGCGATGGGGCCAGCGAGCAGACCTGCCCCCAGGGCCAGCGCCAAGGGCCTGCCCTCGTGCGGGCAGCCGGACTCAGGAAGAGAGTCGATCGACCGCGATCTCAGCGAGGGGTGTGAGGATCTTCTCCTTGCTCATCTTCATGAAGCCCTCGGTATTGCCGGAGTAGTTGATCTCTTTGCCATCGACCTTGTAGAGGCTGCCTTCAGGATGGCCGTACTGTTCGTAGGGTCGTGCGTCGATGTTCATCTCGAACACGATGTTCTCCAAGGCACACGTAATGGTCTGCTGCGCCTGCACGCACGTGGCCTCCCCGAGATCGATCTCCTTGCCTTGCGGCAGTTCGCCGTTCTTCTTGATGTAGTCCGCCTCGCCGGCTTGCAGGATTCGGGTGGTGAAGTTGACGACCACGTTGCCGTCGTCCAGGCGAAGTCCCTCGGCGTCGAAGCCGGTACTGGTCAGGCACATGCCTTCCGGGATGGTGTTCTCCTCATTGCCGCCGCCGGCACCGATGGAGATGACCGTCATGGTCGTCGGGGTGGGCTTCTGCCCGATTTCCGCCGCGCCGGGGAGTACGGCCTTGACCGTCTCTTCATCCGTGAGTTCGCAGGCCGAAGGCCACTTGTCGAACTCAAAAGCGCCCGAGGAGTGGGCGGGAAGGTCCAGATCGATCGGCTCGCCCTCGTGGTCGGGGTGGGAGACGACTTCAATCGGATCTGATTTCCCGCCGTCGGTGGAGGTCGACGATCCTCCGCCGCAGGCAGACAGGCCGATGAGGGTGGCCCCCGCAGCCACTGCTGTGAATGCCCGAGAACGACGCAATGAAACCAAGTGAATCCTCTGCTGCTCAATGATGAGTACTCTCCGGTGATGACTCTACTTGTTCTGGGTTCTTCCGGGCTGATCCTCGACGTGTCGGGCCCGGCTGAGGTGTGTTGCTCATCACCGGAAACTGATAGACAATGGAGACGCACACCACTGAACGATTGATCAGTCAGCTGAATTTCCGATCGAGCGGACCCGCTCCGGGCCTGAGCTGTCGACGATCGTGAAGCTGACACAGGAACCCAACATCGGGCCGTTCGCCGGGGTCTCTGCCGAGACCTCGTGCACGGCCCTCAGACTGTGAGGAACACATGAGCGAAGCGTTCATCTATGACGCAGTGCGCACCCCACGCGGTAAGAACCGCGGCGGGGCGCTGCACAGCGTCAAGCCCATCGATCTCGTCACCGGCCTCATCGACGCCGTACGCGAGCGCAATCCGGACCTCGACGACTCCCAGATCGACGACATCGTCCTCGGCGTCGTCTCGCCAGTCGGCGAACAGGGCAGCGACATCGCCCGTGTCGCCGCGATCGCCGCCGGCCTCGACGAGTCCGTCGCCGGCGTTCAGGTCAACCGCTTCTGCGCCTCCGGGCTCGAAGCCGTCAACATCGCCGCCCAGAAGGTCGGCTCCGGATTCGAGAACCTCGTCCTCGCCGGTGGCGTCGAATCGATGTCCCGTGTGCCGCTGGGATCCGACGGCGGAGCCTGGGCGCAGGATCCGACGACGAACTATGACACGTACTTCGTGCCCCAGGGAATCGGTGCCGACCTCATCGCCACCACAGAGGGCTTCACCCGTGCAGACGTGGACGCCTTCGCCGCCGAATCGCAGAAGCGCGCCGCTGTGGCCTGGGAGAACAGCCTCTTCGAAAATTCGATCATCCCGGTCAAGGACATCAACGGCATCACCGTGCTCGACCGCGATGAGCACATGCGTCCCGGATCGACCGTCGAATCGCTGTCGCAGCTGCCCCCAGCCTTCGCCAAGCTCGCCGCACAGACCGGATTCGACGAGGTGGCTCTGCAGAAGTACCACTGGATCGAAGCCATCGACCACGTCCACACCGCCGCGAACTCCTCCGGAATCGTCGACGGCGCAGCGCTTGCCATCCTCGGCGATGAGGAGGTCGGCCAGAAGATGGGAATGAAGCCCCGTGCCCGCATCGTCTCCACCGCGGTCACCGGCTCGGAACCCACGATCATGCTCACCGGTCCGACTCCGGCGACGAAGAAGGCCCTCGACAAAGCCGGCATGACCGTCGATGACATCGATCTGTTCGAACTCAACGAGGCATTCGCCGCCGTCGTGCTCAAGTGGATGAAGGATCTCAACATCCCCCACGACAAAGTCAACGTCAACGGCGGAGCCATCGCCATGGGCCACCCGCTGGGCGCCACCGGCGCCATGATTCTGGGCACTGTCCTCGACGAACTCGAGCGCCGCGACCTCAAGCGTGGACTCGTCACCCTGTGCATCGGCGCAGGCATGGGCATCGCGACGATCATCGAAAGGGTCTGACATGACGAACACTGAAACCACAGCTGCCGACTACCAGCGCAACACCGATGCCGATGGCATCGTCACCGTCGTCATCGACGAGCCCGGCGCCAAGGTCAACACCATGAACGACTACTTCGCGGCCGCCCTCGAGGCGACCGTGGAATGGCTCGAAGCCAATGTCGACGACATCACCGGTGTCGTCCTCACCTCCCCGAAGAAGACCTTCTTCGCCGGTGGCAACCTCAACAAGCTGCGTGAAGCCGACCCGGCCAATGCCGCAGAGGAATTCGAGGCTGTCGAGCACCTCAAGAAGGTGCTGCGCCGACTCGAGACCTTCGGCAAACCCGTTGTCGCCGCGCTCGGAGGTGCGGCCCTGGGCGGCGGACTCGAGCTCGCTCTGGCCGCCCACCATCGGATCGCGGCCGACGACAACCCGAGCGCCCGCTTCGGCTTCCCCGAGGTCTCCCTCGGCCTGCTGCCAGGAGGGGGCGGAGTCGCCCGGTCGGTGCGCATGCTCGGCATCCAGACCGCGCTGCAGAAGGCCATCCTGCCGTCGACGAAGTTCAAGGCCGCCGATGCCCAGGCGCTCGGCTTCATCGACGAACTCGCTCCTGCGGCCGAACTCGAGTCCAAGGCCAAGGCCTGGATCAAAGCCAACCCCGAGGCTGTGCAGCCGTGGGACGTCAAGGGCTTCAAGATCCCGGGTGGCTCGCCGTCCTCGCCGAAGATCGGCGCGATGCTTCCCGCTCTGCCGTCCCTGCTGCGCAAGCAGGGCAAGGGTGCACCGATGCCGGCTCCGCGAGCCGTGGTCGCAGCGGCCGTCGAAGGCGCCCTGGTCGACATCGACACCGCGCTGACGGTCGAGTCCCGCTACTTCGTCAACGTCACCCATACTCCGGTGGCGAAGAACATGATCAAGGCGTTCTTCTTCGACCTCGGCCACATCAACTCCGGCGGCTCGCGCCCTGACGGCTTCGAACCCCGCCAGGTGAAGAAGCTCGGCGTGATCGGTGCCGGAATGATGGGTGCCGCGATCGCCTACAGCGCTGCGAAGTCGGGTATCGAGGTCGTCCTCAAGGACGTCGAGCTCGCCAATGCGGAGAAGGGCAAGGCCTACGCCGCCAAGCGTGAAGAATCGGCCCTGGCCAAGGGCAGGACCACCGAGGTGAAATCGCAGGCCGTCCTCGACCGGATCACACCGAGTGCCTCGGCCGAGGATTTCGCCGGTGTCGACTTCGTCATCGAGGCGGTCTTCGAATCCGTCGATCTCAAGCAGAAGGTGTTCCAGGAGATCCAGGACATCGTCGAGCCCGATGCGGTCCTCGGTTCGAACACCTCGACTCTGCCGATCACCGACCTGGCTAAGGGCGTCACCCGCGACAAGGACTTCATCGGCGTCCACTTCTTCTCGCCGGCCGACAAGATGCCGCTGGTCGAGATCATCTGCGGTGAGAACACCTCCGACGAGGTCCTGGCCCGCACCTTCGACCTCGTGCAGCAGATCCGGAAGACTCCGATCGTCGTCAACGACTCGCGCGGATTCTTCACCTCCCGCGTCATCGGCACCTTCATCGCCGAGGCGGTCGCCGCCGTCGGTGAAGGCGTGGAGCCGGCCAGCGTGGAACAGGCGGCACTGCAGGCCGGATACCCCACCGGTGCCCTGCAGCTGCTCGACGAACTGACGTTGACCCTGTCGCAGAAGATCAACAAGGAGACCCGCGACGCGGTCGAAGCCGCAGGCGGCACCTGGATCGCCCACCCCTCCGAAGCCGTCTTCGACTGGATGGTCGAGCAGGGACGGACCGGACGCAAGGACGGCGCCGGCTTCTACGACTACGACGAGAACGGCAAACGCACCACGCTGTGGCAGGGTGTGCGCGAGAAGTACGAGTCCGGGTCGAACGATCAGCCCTTCGCCGATCTGCAGGAGCGGATGCTCTTCGCCGAGGCGATCGAGACGATCAAATGCCTCGACGAGGGTGTGCTCACCTCGGTGCCGGACGCGAACATCGGTTCGATCTTCGGCATCGGATTCCCCGCGTGGACCGGCGGCGTGCTCCAGTACGTCAACCAGTACGAAGGCGGACTGGCCGGCTTCGTCGACCGGGCGAACGACCTGGCCGCGAAGTACGGAGAGCACTTCACCCCGCCGGCCTCGCTGGTCGAGCGCGCGAAGACCGGAAAGACCTACGAATAAGTCGCAGGTCAGCTAGGTCGGCCCGCCTCGACGATCGCCGAGGCGGCGACCTCCGGAATAGCCAGATGGCCTTCCGGTGTTGTCCAGGCACACTGATGACTCAGTGTCACTGACATCTACCGGAAGGCCATTGCTATGCGTGCCGCCGTCTATGACGCCTACACCGAGAACTTCGACGACATCACGGTCCGGGAGCTGCCCGACCCGAAGGTGCCGCCGGCCTCAGTGCTCATCGAAGTCAGAGCCGCAGGGGTCAACCCGGTGGATTGGAAGCTCGTCGGCGGTCACCTCGACCCGGTCATGCCCACACAGTTTCCCGTCACCCCGGGATGGGATGTCGCCGGAGTCGTCGTCGGTCTCGGATTCGACACCCCGGAATTCTCCATCGGGGACGAAGTCGTCGCCTATGCCCGTAAGGACGTGCTGGGCGGAGGAACCTTCGCAGAGAAGGTTGCGGTCCCGGTCCATGCGGTGGCTCCGAAGCCGAAGAGCCTCAGCTGGGAACAGGCCGGCGGTCTGCCGCTGGCCGGCGGCACCGCTCTGCGCACCCTCGAGTCCCTCGGGGAGCTCGAGGGCAGGACCGTGCTCATCCACGGAGCATCCGGGGGAGTGGGCAGCTTCGCCGTGCAGATCGCCCGAGCCGCCGGAGCACGCGTCATCGGCACCGCCTCTGAAGCCAACCACGAGTACCTGCGTGGGCTCGGCGCCGAACCCGTGACCTACGGCAACGGTCTGGTCGAGCGCGTCCTCGAGGTCGCCGACGGCAAGGTCGACGGGGTCGCGGACTTCGTCGGGGGAGTCCTCGACAACACCCTGGCCGTGCTCGCCGAGGGCGGGGCGCACGCCTCGGTGGCCGATCCCAGCGTCGCCGAACACGGCGGACGCTACATCTGGGTACGTCCCGACGGGTCCGAGACCGCCCGGCTCGGTCTCCTCGTCGACGAAGGCAAGCTGACCGTCGAGGTTGCCGGAACCTTTGGACTCGACGAAGTGCCCCAGGCGTTCAAGGACAGCGCCGCTGGCCACGTGCGCGGCAAACTCGTCATCGTCCCCTGACCGACGCAGCGACCGTCCTCTGTGATCGACATATCGCCGAGGCGGGGCTCAGCTGATCCAATCAGGTTCAGTCGAGCCCCAGCGCCGCGGCTGCGGCGGCGCGCAATTCGACCCCGACCACCTCGGCGCTGGAGCGGCGAGCCTGGTGCGGGGTCGAATTCATCATCCCGAACGTCGCGTGCACGCGCACCGTGGCCGTCTCCAGCGTCCACGCCGGATGCGCGGCTTCGACGACCTCTGCCCACCGGCTGACATAGGCGCGCTGCAGACGGCGCACGGTCCGCCGCGATTCGTCCGGCAGTGCATCGAGGTCGCGGTCCTGGATGCGGATGAGCTCGGGCTCGCTCATGGCGAAGTCGACGTGGAAGTCGATGAGACGACGCAGGGTCCGGGCCGCCTCGGCGGGGGAGATCCCCGAGGTGGTGTCCCGGGCGGCGGAGACGATCTCCTCGCCCCCGGACTGCAGATAGGCGGAGATGCCGACGAGCAGCTCTTCGAGCACGGCCTCCTTCGACGAGAAGTGCCGATAGACCGCCGGTGCCGAGATTCCCGCACCCTTGCCCAGGTCGTCGAGGCGCACCCCGTGGAAGCCGTGACGGGCATAGAGCGTCTTCGCGACCGCGAGCAGCTGCTTGCGTCGGGCCGCCTTCGCCGCTGCCCGCGCCGTCGGTCTGGCCGTGTCCGGACCCGACATGCGGCCTCCTTCCCTCAGCCTCATCTCCACCGCTACGGAAGTCGTCGGTGGGGTCGAACTCGTGCGTTGTCAGTTCTGCCTGTGACCAGTATCATAGCAGTCAGTTAAGAGTTATTAACTGAAATGAGGATGGAATGAGAGCAGTGGGAACTGCGGTCAGTCCGGCGACGGGGCAGGTCAACTCCGAGGCCCACGCCGAACTCATCGCTGAACTCCGGGAGCGCATCGCGGCAACGGCCCGCGGCGGTTCCGAGAAGTCGAGACAGCGCCATATCGATCGCGGAAAGCTGCTGCCCCGTGACCGTGTCGAACATCTCCTCGACCCTGGCACTCCCTTCCTCGAGCTCTCTCCGCTGGCCGCGGGCGGCATGTACGACGACGCCAGCCCGGGAGCCGGAATGATCACCGGCATCGGTCGGGTCGCCGGACGCGAATGCGTGATCGTGGCCAATGACGCCACCGTCAAGGGCGGCACCTACTACCCGGTGACGGTGAAGAAGCACCTCCGGGCTCAGGAAGTCGCCAAAGAGAACAGCCTTCCGTGCATCTACCTCGTCGACTCCGGTGGGGCGAACCTGCCGAACCAGGACGACGTGTTCCCCGACCGAGAGCACTTCGGCCGCATCTTCTACAACCAGGCCACACTCTCGGCGGCCGGCATCCCACAGCTGGCCGCAGTCATGGGCTCCTGCACCGCCGGCGGCGCCTACGTCCCGGCCATGGCCGATGAATCGATCATCGTCTCCGAGCAGGGGACGATCTTCCTCGGCGGCCCGCCCCTGGTCAAAGCCGCCACGGGTGAGGAAGTCACCGCGGAAGAGCTCGGCGGCGGAGCGCTGCATTCCCGCGTCTCCGGCGTCACCGACCACCTCGCAGCCAATGACCCCCATGCGCTGGAGATCATGCGGGACATCGTTTCGACTCTCGGGCCGAAGAGCACCCCGAACTGGGACGTCATCGAATCCCGCCTGCCGGCACACTCGCCGGAGGAGCTGACCTCCGTCGTACCCGTGGACTCACGCACTCCCTATGACGTCCGCGAGGTCATCGCCCGCCTCGTCGACGGATCCGAATTCCACGAGTTCAAAGCCGAATACGGCACGAGCCTCGTCACCGGCTTCGCCCACCTCGACGGGCACCCCGTCGGCATCATCGCCAACAACGGCATCCTCTTCGGCGAATCCGCGCAGAAAGGTGCCCACTTCATCGAGCTGTGCGACCAGCGCAGCGTGCCCCTGGTGTTCCTGCAGAACATCTCCGGCTTCATGGTCGGCCGCGACTACGAAGCCGGCGGCATCGCCAAACACGGAGCGAAGATGGTCAACGCCGTCGCCACCGCCCGCGTGCCCAAGTTCACCGTCGTCATCGGCGGTTCCTTCGGTGCCGGAAACTACTCGATGTGCGGCCGCGCGTACTCCCCGCGGTTCCTGTGGATGTGGCCCAATGCCCGCATCTCCGTGATGGGCGGCGAACAGGCCGCCAGCGTGCTCTCCACCGTCAGGCGCGACCAGCTCGAGGCCCGCGGCGAGGAGTGGAGCGCTGCCGACGAAGACGCCTTCAAGCAGCCCATCCGCGACCAGTACGAAGCCCAGGGCAACCCGTACTACTCGACGGCTCGCCTGTGGGATGACGGAATCATCGAGCCCGGTGACACCCGCCAGGTACTAGCGCTGGCCCTCGAACTCGCCCGTTTCGGACCGATGGAACGCCCGCTGAATGCCAGCGGCTACGGCGTCTTCAGAATGTGAGCCCCTCCATGACGAAAATGTTCTCAACAGTCCTCATCGCCAACCGCGGCGAGATCGCCCTGCGCGTCATCCGCACCTGCCGCCGTCTCGGCATCCGCACCGTCGCCGTCTACTCCGATGCCGACGCCCATGCGGCCCACGTCAAGGCCGCCGACACCGCGGTCCACCTGGGGCCCGCCGCCGCCTCAGAGTCCTACCTGCGCATCGACAAGGTCATCGCCGCAGCACAGGCCACGGGAGCCGAAGCCATCCACCCCGGCTACGGATTCCTGTCGGAGAACGCCGAATTCTCCGCCGCCTGCGCCGATGCCGGAATCGTCTTCCTCGGCCCCGGAGCCGAGGCGATTCGGACGATGGGCGACAAGATCACCGCGAAGCAGGCGGTGTCCTCGCGCGGTGTGCCTCTCGTTCCCGGTACGAAGGACGCCGCGATGAGCGACGAGGCCCTCATCGCTGCCTCGGACGACATCGGCTTCCCCGTGCTCATCAAGCCCTCCGCCGGCGGCGGAGGCAAAGGCATGCACGCGGTCTTCGAACCCGAGAAGCTGGCGGAGGCGCTGCAGACCGCCCGCCGCGAAGCCGCGAGCTCCTTCGGCGACGACACCCTGTTCCTCGAACGCCTCGTCGCCACCCCGCGCCATATCGAAGTCCAGATCATGGCCGACTCTCACGGCAACGTCATCCACCTCGGCGAACGCGAATGCTCCCTGCAGCGCCGTCACCAGAAGGTCATCGAGGAAGCACCCTCGGCGCTGCTGGACGAAGAGACCCGCGCCCGAATCGGCCAGGCCGCCTGCGAGACCGCGAAATCCGTCGGCTACGTCGTGCGCACCGTCGATTCATCGTCGCGCCGACCGTCCCGATGAGTTCTTCTTCATGGAGATGAACACTCGACTGCAGGTCGAACACCCCGTCACCGAGGAGGTCACCGGAGTCGACCTCGTCGAACTCCAACTGCGCGTCGGCGCGGGCGAAGAGCTGCCGCTGACCCAGGACGACATCACACTGACCGGGCACTCGATCGAAGCGAGAATCTACGCCGAGGACCCCTCGCGCGGATTCCTGCCCACCGGCGGTCGCGCCCTCGACGTCGTCTTCCCCGAAGGAGAGGGCATCCGCGTCGACGCCGGGCTCGAAGCCGGGCAGACCATCGCCTCGGACTACGACCCGATGATCGCCAAGCTCATCGTCCGCGCCGACGATCGGGCAGCGGCGCTCAAGCGGCTCGATGCCGCGCTCGCCGCCTCGGCGGTGCCGGGAATCGTGACGAACATCGACTTCCTGCGCACCCTCATGAGCCTGCCCGAGGTGGTCGCCGGTGATCTCGACACCTCACTCATCGACAACCTCGGCGAGGATCAGCTGGAGCACAGCGCCGGTGAGCCCCACGCGCAGCTGGCGGCCGCCGCCGTCACGGTCACCGGGGGAGCGGCAGGCACGACCCTGACCGGACCGGTCACGGACGCCGAGCTGACCGCGAATCGGTCGACCGCCTCGGTGTGGGCCGGACCGAGCGCCTGGCGCACCTCACGTCCGGACTTCCGTCCCACGGTCACCCTGGCCGGCGGCGGGCAGAGCAGCGAGGTCGACGTCCGTGCAGGAGCCGTCGATGTCGATGCCGACGGTCTGTGGCACGTCACGCTCGACGGGATCCAGCACACCGCCCGGATCTTCTCCGACGCCCGCGACCGCAGCATCTGGGTGAGCACGGACTCCGGAATCCATGTCTTCACTCGGCCGCTGGCGGACTCGTCGCTGACGCCGGGACTCGAGGGCGCTGAGGTGCTCGCACCGATGCCCGGGTCCGTCGTCGACATCAAGGTCGAGACCGGAGACCGGGTCGAGCAAGGTGATCCGCTTGTCGTCGTCGAGGCGATGAAGATGGAACACGTACTCACCGCGCCCGCTTCCGGAATCGTCACCGTCACCGCCGTCGAAGGCGCCCAGGTCGCCCTCGACGAAGTGCTCGCCACAGTCGTCGACGAAGCCGCCGCCGACGCCACCGAATAGTCACCAGTCACTTTCACCACAACCACGCCACAAGCGGGGAGGAAACAATGGAAACCTTTGTTCCGGGCATGCTGCCCGAAGAATACGAAGACCTGCGCCAGGGTGTCGCGAAGTTCGCTGACGAAGAGGTCGCACCCGTCTCGGCCGAACTCGACGCCAAGCACGAATTCGCCTACGACCTCGTTGCGAAGATGGGCGAAATGGGCCTGTTCGGTCTGCCCTTCGACGAAGAGTACGGCGGAATGGGCGGCGACTACTTCGCCCTGTGCCTGGCCATCGAGGAACTCGCCAGAGTCAACCAGTCCCTGGCCATCACCCTCGAAGCCGGAGTCTCGCTCGGTGCGATGCCGATCTATCGCTTCGGCACCGAAGAGCAGAAGAGGGAATGGCTGCCCAAGCTCACCGATGCCTCGGGCTTGGCCGCCTTCGGCCTGACCGAACCCGAAGCCGGCTCCGATGCCGGAGGCACCCGGACCAAGGCCACCCTGGAGGACGGCACCTGGACGATCAACGGCAGCAAGTGCTTCATCACGAACTCCGGCACCGACATCACCCGGCTCGTCACCGCCACCGCCGTGACCGGGACCCGGACCTCGAAGTCCGGCCGTGAGGTGCCCGAGATCTCGACGATCATGATCCCGACCGGCACTCCCGGCTTCACCGCCGAACCGGCTTATGACAAGGTCGGCTGGAACTCCTCGGACACGCACCCGCTCACCTTCGACAACGTGCAGGTGCCCGAAGAGAACCTCCTCGGCGAACGCGGCCGCGGCTACGCGAACTTCCTGCGCATCCTCGACGAAGGCCGCATCGCCGTCGGCGCCCTGTCCGTCGGTGCCGCCCAGGGCTGCGTCGACGAATCCGTGAAGTATGCGAAGGAACGTCAGGCCTTCGGCAAGCCGATCGCCGACTTCCAGGGCATCTCGTTCAAGATCGCCCGCATGGAAGCTCGCGTTGTCGCCGCCCGTTCGGCGTACTACCTCGCAGCCTCGCGGATGCTCGCCGGACTGCCGTTCAAAAAGGAAGCGGCGATCGCGAAGATGGTCGCCGGCGAAGCAGCCATGGACAACGCGCGCGACGCCACGCAGATTCACGGCGGCTACGGCTTCATGAACGAATACCTCGTCGCCCGCCACTACCGCGACTCGAAGATCCTCGAAGTCGGCGAAGGCACCACCGAGGTCCAGCTCATGCTCATCGCCCGCGAACTCGGGCTCTGAGCTCAGTTCACATCCTGACTTGAGTGTGGGTGCCGACCTTCCGACGGTCACCCGCCGAAGTTCAGATGCCGACATCGCCCGCCGAGGCGGTCCCGCACCTCCGTACGGACGTGCGGGGCGCTCGGCGGGCGATATTCTGGTCCGATAACACCGTGAGGTGAGACGGCGACCGAAGGGGAAGTGGGAGCACATGGATCTCAGCATGGTGGCATCGGTGGCGACGACGACGTGGATCGTCATCGAATACATCGTGAAGATCATCGCGGTCGGTGTGGTGCCGGAGAACCGTCGCCCATCATCGTCATCGGCGTGGCTGCTGCTCATCCTGTTCGTGCCGATCATCGGCATTCCCGCATTCCTCATGCTCGGCAGCCCCTATATCAATCAGCGCCGCGCACGGATCCAGGCTGAAGCGAACGAACTCCTGCACGAAGGCGCCGATGATCTGCCGGATGTGCCTCCATCGCTGGACGCCGCGCCGGAATTCGTCTCCGTCGCCCAGTTGGGGCGGGCGCTGACCGCGCTGCCGATGGTCACCGGCGACAGCCACGGGGTGATCTCGGACTACGAAGCCTCGATCGAGCGCATGGCCGAACTCGTCGATGAGGCCCACGAGTACGTCCACGTCGAGATCTACATCATGGCCTGGGACAAGACGACCGACGTGTTCTTCCGGGCACTCGAACGGGCCTCGGCACGCGGTGTGGAAGTCCGCGTCCTCTTCGACCACATCGGGTCGAGGAAGTATCCGGGATTCCATCGGCTGGGCAAACGCCTCAACGCCGCGGGAATCGAATGGCACCTGATGCTGCCGTTCATTCCGTGGCGGGGCAAGGCCCGGCGCATCGATCTGCGCAACCACCGCAAGCTGCTCGTCATCGACGGCAAACAGGCGATGATGGGTTCGCAGAACATGATCGACTCGAGCTACCTCAACAGGAAGAACTCGCAGATCGGCCGGAACTGGCACGACATCATGGTCGAGCTCTCCGGGCCCATCGTCGCAGCGATCGAAGCGGCGTTCTCCACCGACTGGTACTCCGAATCGGGGCAGGCGCTGGGCATCCGCCCCTACGAACGGGACGGCAACGAACCCGAAGTCGGCGGAGCGACGAGCGCCATGCAGCTGATTCCCTCCGGCCCCGGATTCACGACCTCGCCGAACCTCAAGGTCTTCACCTCGATGATGTATCTGGCGCAGAAGCGCCTGGTCATCGTCAGCCCCTACTTCGTGCCCGACGAATCGCTGCTGGCCGCAGTGGAGACCGCGGCCCGGCGCGGAGTCGACGTCGAGCTCTACGTCAGCGAGCAGGCCGACCAATACATGGTCGACCGGGCCCAATCGTCGTACTACCGGTCGCTGCTCGAAGCGGGGGTGCGGATCTTCCTGTACCCGAAACCCGCTGTGCTCCACACGAAGTGCTTCATCGTCGACGACATCTACGCCGTGATGGGCTCATCGAACATGGACATGCGCTCCTTCGGCCTCAACTACGAGATCAGCCTGCTGACCACCGGCGGGGACTTGGTCGATGACATCGTCGACGTCGTCGCCGGCTACCAGGACGTCAGCCGCGAACTCACCCTCGAGGAATGGGAGAAGCGGCCATGGCCCCGCCGGTATATGGAGTCCGTCATGCGCCTGACCTCTTCGCTCCAGTAGCCGGGCAGCTGGGGCCGCGTGTGCGGCGCCTTCGTCTCGCAGATCTCCGAAAACAGTCGGGAACGAAGTGTCGTGATCCGTAGAAAGACCGCGGATGGGTCCGTGATGGTCATCGTCACAGGCCCTGCGGATCACGAAGTGGCCCTTCCTGACTCTGCGCAGGCAGCATCGTTCCGCTTCGGCCATCTGTTTGCGGGTCATACCGAGTTCACGGAGCTGCCGCGTCGTCAGCACTTGGAACATTCATCAAGCATGAACCAAATACGCAATAAATGCAATGAAAAAAGATCAAATGGCATCAAACCGCATATTCAGCATTGGGTAATCGGGTTCCGGAGAGTCTGGCGTGGGTGCTCTCCTGTGCTGGGGCGGCCGCGGAGCGGTCGCCGGGGCGGCTTCATCGAGAAACGGGCTGAGTGTCGAAAAACGCGTGGGCACACCCGTGTGTCGACACTCAGCCAGTTTCTCGGTTCAGGGAGGTTGCGCGCACCCGTGTTTTGACACTCAGACCGTTTTTCGGCGAATCCACGTGTACCTCAACCCGTTTGTCGCCAGGTGGAGGCTGCAGGCGCCAGCTTCTCGCCGCTGGGAGGCTGTATGTCCGGCGCCGCAGGTGCGGGGCCGCCTCAGGCGGAGCCGGTGGTGTCGGGGCCGAGCTCTCCGCGGTTCTCCAGCGGCACATCGAGCAGCTCGTGGACTCCGTTGACGATCTCGTTGGGTCGGAACGGGAAGCGGCGGACATCCTCGGCGGTGGAGATTCCCGACAGCACGAGGACCGTGTGCATGCCCGCTTCCATCCCGGCGATGATGTCGGTGTCCATGCGATCGCCGATCATCGCTGTGCTCATCGAATGCGCGCCGATCTGATTCAGGGCCGAGCGGAACATCATCGGGTTCGGCTTGCCCACGACGTAGGGCTCGCGGTTCGTCGCCTTCGTGATGAGTGCGGCGATGGCGCCGGTGGCCGGCAGGACGCCCTCGGGGCTGGGGCCGGTGGCGTCCGGGTTCGTGACGATGAAGCGGGAGCCGGCATCGATGAGGCGGATCGCCTTCGTGATCGCCTCGAACGAATAGGAGTGGGTCTCGCCGACGACGACGAAGTCCGGGTCGTGTTCGGTCATGACGAACCCGGCCTCGTGGATCGCCGTGGTCAGTCCCGCCTCGCCGACGACATAGGCCGTGCCGCGCTCGACCTGATTGGACAGGAAATCCGCGGTGGCCATCGCCGAGGTCCAGATGTTCGACTCGGGGACGTCGAGTCCGTTCGAGCGCAGCCGGGCGGAGAGGTCACGCGCGGTGTAGATGGAGTTGTTCGTCAGCACCAGATAGGGGATGTCTGCCTGACGCCACTGGGCGAGCAGCTCCGCGGCACCCGGCAGCGGATTGTTCTCCTTGACCAGGACGCCGTCCATATCGGTCAGCCAGCAGTCGATCGAATCGCGATCCATGTCTCTCCTCGAGCTCGGGGTGGGCCGAAGCGGCTGCTTCCAGCCTAGTCGGGTTGGGCGCAAGTGTGCTGAGAAGTCCGATCCGATGGTGCGCGCCCCTTGACGGGACGTCAGAGAAGTGTATTGTAGTAATCACTTAATTAAGGGGACGCTTAAATGAGTATGGATCTCGTCTTCGCGGCGCTGGCCGACCCGACTCGTCGGACGATCATCGATCGGCTGCGCTCGGGAGACAAGAGCGCAGGTGAGCTTGCGGAGCCGCTGCCGATCAGCCGGTCCGCGGTCTCCCAGCACCTCAAGGTGCTCGAGACTGCAGGGCTCATCACGCGGTCGAAATCCGCACAGCAGCGCATCATCGCACTCAACGCCGACGCGCTCACCGAGGCGACCGGCTGGCTGCAGTCGGCTCACGACGAATGGCAGCAGCGCTTCGACAATCTCGATCGCATCCTCGCCGAGGAGGTGCCCACCGACCCTGCAACGACCGATCCGCCGACAGCGGAGTGAACCGCGGACCCGACATCGACAAAACGACGAAGCGGATCACGCAGACATCATGAACGACTTAAGCATCATGCACGACTCAAGGAGGAGAACAGCGATGAACGCCGAGAACACGGACAACACAATCAACACAGACCGCACAGCCACCGACTCGAACAGCGCGCAGGCGGAGGAGCCCGGCTTCACCATCGTCCGCGAATTCGCCGCACCGCGCGCCCGCGTCTGGGAAGCATGGACGAATCCGGACGTGATGGCCCGCTGGTTCCACCCCGAAACGCTGGTGACCCCACGCGAATCCGTCTCCGTCGACCTGCGCGTCGGAGGCGAGTACACCTATACGATGCGCATCCCCGACACGGGACAGGAGTTCCCGACCGCCGGGAAGTACCTCCGCATCGACGAACCCGACCGCCTCGATTTCACGTGGGGGAGTCCCGGCGAGGTCGACGAGGCTCCGCGCGTGAGCATTGAACTCGACGAGCTCGACGCCGGCCGCACTCGCATGACCTTCACGCTGACCGGCCTGCCGGGCGACTCGGGTTCGGACGAGAGCGTGTACGACGGATGGTCATCGGCTTTCAGCGAACTCGATACCGAGCTGAGCGCCTGACCGGTGCACAGCCGATCAGGCGGCCATCTCACTAAGAGCAGGCAAATGCCCTCTGCTCTCACAGCGGTGGACCACCTCAGGCATCGCCGAGGTGGTCCACCGCCGCCAGCGATTGCAGGGTCCGATTGCCGAACAGATCGTCCTCGACCAGTTCTGTGATGCACCCTGATCGCGCCGCGAACGTCGCCCGGCCCATCGCCTCGAGAGGCAGCTCGAGCCACCGACCGATGACGAACGTGTGGGCGAAGCCGTGCGTGACGACCACCTGGTGCGAGGCCCGCTGTGCGAGGATCTCGTCGACGGCGGCGTAGATCCGAGCCCCGGCCTCACGCCGCGTCTCCGCTCCGTCGATGCCTTCGGCATGATCGAGCCGCGCCGCATGGTCGAAGGCATCATCCGGCACGGGCGGGAAGACGAAGCGCTCGTCCAGCCAGGACTGCTCCCGCCCCTCCGCGACCCCGTACGACTTCTCGCGCAGGTCCGGCCGGTCGACCACTCGACTGTCGAGCCGATCGGCGATGATCGCGGCGGTTGTGCGGGCCCTCCTGAGATCGGAGGTGAAGACCAGCGCCGAGGCACCCGCCGGAATCCGTGACTGCAGCTCGGCAGCGATGCGATCGGCTTGGAACTCACCGCGAACGGTGAGTGCGGGATCGTGCCACCCGCCGACCCGCGATTCGAGATGATGTCGCGACTCGGGATGCGTGACGACGAAGAGCGTTCGTGTGATGGCCATGATGGGCTCGATCCTACCGACCCCCGGGTCGCAGGGCTCCGGTGAATGGCGATAAACTCAAATCACGACGAGTGAGGAGCGTTACATGAGTGACAAGGTCATTGCACAACGAGGTCTGTGGCTGGACGAGATGGAAGTCGGCGCCACCTATAAGCACGCGCCGGGCCGCACCATCACCGAGGCGGACAACACCTTGTTCACGGCCGTGTCCATGAATACCCAGGCCCTGCACCTCGACGCCGCATGGTCGGCCACCGAACCCTTCGGTGAGCGTCTCGTGAACTCGATGTTCACTCTTGCCACCCTCATCGGCCTGTCCGTATCCCAGCTCACCCAGGGCACGACGGTCGGAAACCTCGGCTTCTCCGAGGTCAGCTTCCCGGCACCGATGTTCCACGGCGACACCCTCTACGCGGAGACGACGATCCTCGACAAGCGCAATTCGAAGTCGCGTCCCGGCCAGGGCATCGTCACCTTCGAACACCGCGGCTACAACCAGGACGGCAAGCTCGTCGCGAAGGCCGTGCGCCAGGCGATGATGTTCGACTCCAGCCACGAATCCGCAGCTGCGAAGTCCGCCGCCGATACCGCCGACCAGACCGAAACCGGAAAGTGAGCACGCCCATGGCACTCGAGTTCAAACCCGCCTGGCTCTTCGTCCCCGGCGACCGCCCCGACCGGTACACGAAAGCTGCCGAACGCTCGGATATCGTCATCCTCGACCTCGAGGACGCCGTCAACGAGGCCGACAAAGCCGCCGCGCGGGAGTCCATCGTCGACTTCCCCCTCGACCCCAGCCGCACGGTCGTGCGGGTGAACTCCCACGATTCGGGCCACCTCGGCGAGGACCTCAAGATGCTCGCACGCACCGACTACACGGCCGTGATGCTGCCGAAGGCAGAACTCGCAGCGGATCTGTCGATCCTGTCGGGCTTCCAGGTCATCGCGCTCATCGAAACCGCGCTCGGCGCCGTCAACGTCGCCGAGATCGCCGCCGCCCCGAACGTCTACGCGCTGATGTGGGGATCCGAGGATCTCATCGCCGACCTCGGCGGAGGCTCTTCACGCAAGGATGACGGCGGCTACCGGGACGTAGCCAAGCATGTGCGCAGCCAGACCCTGCTCGCCGCCCGGGCCCACAGCAAGTTCGCCCTCGACTCGATCTGGGCGGACATTCCGAACCTCGAGGGCCTCGCCGCCGAAGCCGAGGACGCCGTGCAGTCGGGCTTCTCCGGTAAGGTCTCCATCCACCCCAACCACGTGCCCGTCGTCCGCGACGCCTTCCGCCCCAGCGACGAACAGCTGACATGGGCACAATCCGTGCTCGACCTGGCGAAGACGGAGAAAGGCGCATTCTCCTTCGAGGGCAAGATGATCGACGCCCCGCTGCTCAAGCACGCCGAACTCATCGTCGCTCGCGCGAGCTGAGGAAACCATTCCATGCACGCAGCCGATGCGCTGATCGCCGAACAGATCCGGGCTGTCCTCACCGCCGCCGAGGAGGGAGATGGGACCGCGCCCATCGTCGAGGCCGGTGACCCCGTCCTGCGCACCGACACCCGCCCTTTCGACGGGCAGGTCGACGATGCCGAGCTCGAACGGCTCGCCGAGGTGATGCGAGCAACCATGCTCGCAGCCCCCGGAGTGGGCCTCGCCGCCCCGCAAGTGGGCATTGCCTTGTCGATGTTCGTCGCCGAGGATCCCGGCGCCCGCGATCCCGAAGTCGCGAAGGTCCGGCAACGGGAGCCGATGCCGCTGCGAGTCGTCCTCAACGCGGGATACGAACGCGCCGGCGCAGACGACGTCGCCTTCTATGAAGGATGCCTGTCGATCCCCGGCTACCAGGCCGTCGTCGCCCGCCCCCGCACAATCGCATTGACAGGCACCGACCTGCAGGGCAGCCCCATCGCCGAAGAGGTCTCCGGCTGGTCGGCACGCATCGTCGCCCACGAGACCGACCACCTGTCCGGAATCCTCTTCCTCGACAAGGCCGAGATGCGATCCCTGGCGACGAACGAATCGGTCGCGAAGTTCTGGCACCAGCCCTCGACGCAGAAGGCAGCCGCCGAGTTCGGCTTCTCTCTGCCGTCCGGTCTGGTGATGTGAGCCGGGACTGGCGGGAATAACCTGCTCGCGTCATCGTTATACGTTGCATGAGCGATCTTCGTACCCTCACTCTCGGCGCCGGCTGCTTCTGGTGCCTCGACGCCGTCTACCAGCGGACCACCGGCGTGAGAGAAGTGATCTCCGGCTACACCGGCGGCCACACCGACAACCCCGGCTACCGCGAGGTCTGCTCCGGCATGACCGGCCACGCCGAAGCCCTGCAGGTGACCTTCGACGCCGACATCGTCCCCGAAGAGGTCATCCTCGGCCTGTTCTTCACCGGCCACGACCCCACGAGCCTCAATCGTCAGGGCTACGACGTCGGCACCCAGTACCGGTCGGCCATGTTCTACCGTGATGAAACCGAGAAGCAGCATTTCGCCGAAGCCATCGAATCCGCACAGTCCCTCTTCGACGATCCGATCGTGACCACCCTCGAACCCCTCGGCACGTTCTATCCCGCCGAGGCGGTCCACCAGGACTTCTACACCGCGAACCCGGACAACGGCTACTGCCGTGTCATCATCGACCCGAAACTGCAAAAGGCCCGCACCGCCTTCGCCGATTGGGTGAGCTGATGGGCAGTCACAAAAAGGACAAATGCAAGAAGTCCAAACATAAGGACCGCAAACGGTCCAAGGACTCGGGCAAGGCCTGCGAGGTGACGAAAGACCGCGTTCGTGCCCATTTCCTCGACGGCAACACCGGGCCATGGGCGAAGAGCTTGGCCGCGCAGGACGCACAGACCGCCCGCTCGGCGCAGAGCGAGCACAACGCTGACCACGCCGAGGATGCCGCCGCCTCGGCGAAGGGCAGCACCGCGACCATCACGCCCACCCGCCGCGGACCCGACTACTCGGTGCCGTCATCGATCGACATCGTCGCCGATCCCGTTCTCCACGCCCTGAGCACACGGCGGTCGATCTCGAAGGTCGACCCGGAGACCCCGAACGACTCCGACCTGCTGGAGATCATCCGGTCGATCTCCTCGGTCGCCGACCACAAGTCCCTGCGCCCCTGGCGCTTCCTCATCATCCGCGGAGACGACCGGCTCCGCCTCGGCGATGCCCTCGACGAAGCCGCCGGAGTCGTCCGCAAGCCGGGAGAGACAAACACGAAGCCGCTGCGAGCCGAACTCCTGCTCGCCCTCGTCTCCTCACCGGCCAAGCATGACAAGGTTCCCGAATGGGAGCAGCACGCCACGGCCGCCGGTGCCGGACACCTTCTCGAGCTCGCTCTGTGGCAGGCAGGCTGGGGAGTGATGTGGCGGTCGGGAACCCTGACGAACACCGAACCGGTGCGTCGCCTCCACCGTCTTGCCGATCACGAGCTGCTCATGGGCTGGTTCTACATCGGAGCCGTTTCCGAACGCTACCGACAGCGGCTGACCACGAGCACCCGCCCCCTGCCGAAGCCCGAACAGTTCCTCGATACCCTGTGAGCACACCCGACACCGAGACTCCGGAAACGCGCCGCCTGCCCAAGGAGATCTACGTCCTCGTGGCAGCGGCCTTCATCGTCGCCCTCGGCTACGGAATCATCGCTCCCGTCCTGCCGCAGTTCGCAGCGAGCTTCGACTTCGGGGTCACGGCCGCAACCATCGTCGTCTCCTCGTTCGCATTCTTCCGGTTCGTGTTCTCACCCTCGTCTGGCCGCCTCGTCGATGCCTTCGGTGAACGCCGAATCTACATCACCGGCCTCCTCATCGTCGCCGCCTCCACCGCGGCCGTCGCCTTCGCCCAGAACTACTGGCAGCTGCTGATCTTCCGCGGGCTCGGCGGCATCGGCTCGACCATGTTCAGCGTCTCCGCGATGGCCCTCATCGTCCGGCTCGCCCCGATCGACGCCCGTGCGAAAGCCTCTTCGACGTATGCGACAGCGTTCCTCGTCGGCAATATCACCGGGCCCGTCCTCGGCGGTGCGATGGCCGGATGGGGGATGCGCATCCCGTTCGTCATCTACGCCGTCGGTCTGCTCATCGCCGCCATCGTCGTCCGCGTCTTCCTCGGCTCCACCGCCTCATTCGGCTCCTCCACGAAGTCCGGGCGTGCCCGCCTGGAGGCGGAGAAGGACAAGGAGCAGCAGGAAGTCATGTCCTTCCGGGAAGCCTGGAAGGATTCGGCCTACCGCTCCGCGCTCATCTCCGCTTTCGTCCAAGGCTGGTCGGCGATGGGCATCCGCGTGGCCATCTACCCGCTCTTCGCCATCCAGGCACTCAAGGCCGATACGGCCGTGGCCGGACTGGCTCTGACCATGTTCGCCATCGGCAATGCCTCGGCGGTCACGGTCGTGGGGCGCTTCGCGGACACCGTCGGGCGCAAGCCCTTCATCCAATGGGGTCTGTTCGTCCTCGGCGTGACGACCGCGGCGTTGGCCTTCATCGACTCGATCTGGCTGTTCTTCGCCTTCTCGGTCATCGCCGGAGTCGGATCCGGCCTGGCCAATCCCGCGCAACAGGCCACCGTCGCCGATGTCATCGGCCGCGAACGCAAGGGCGGCCGAGTGCTCGCCCGCTACCAGATGGCCCTCGACGGCGGAGCGATCCTCGGCCCGATCATCGCCGGAGCCGTCGTCGACCACTTCGACTACTCGTGGGCGTTCCTGCTCACCGGTGTCCTCGGCATCATCGCCGCCGGTCTGTGGTTCTTCGGCCGCGAGACCCGACCGAGGCAGCCGGCTTCGACTCAGTGACGCAGGTGCGGCTGGGCGCGCCCCGGTTCTGATTCCGAGAAGTCAGGTTTTCCTCATGGGCGGCTCAGCGGACACTCACTAGGATGGCTCTGTCGGCGTTCTGCGTCGTCGCCCTGTCTACGACAAAGAAAGTCCCCTTCTGTGAGTTTCCTGACTCGACTGAGCTTGAAGAACCGGGCGCTCATCGCGCTGATCTCCGTCGTTGCCGTCATCTTCGGCGTCATCGGAGCCGGTGCCCTCAAGCAAGAGCTCTTCCCATCCCTCGACAACCCACAGGCCACGGTCACCGCCTCCTACGAGGGGGCGACCCCCGAGGCCGTCGAATCCGAAGTCACCGACCCCCTCGAAGGGGCGCTGACCGCACTGCCCGAAGTCGAGGACATGACCTCGACATCCTCGGCGGGCAGTTCGCAGATCACCGTGGGCACGAAGTACGGCGACGACTCCGATGACGTCGTCCGTGCTCTGCAGCGCGCGGTCTCCCAAGTGCAGCCGACCCTGCCCGACGGGGTCGAACCGAACGTCATGATGATGGGCACCGACGATATTCCGGTGCTCGCCCTCTCCGTGACCTCCGACGCCGATGAAGACCAGCTGGCCGCGAATCTCGAGGACATGGTCGAACCGGAGCTGAAGAAGGTCGACGGAGTCTCCCAGGTGCAGATCGCCGGTGCGAAGACCAAACAGGTCGAGATCAGCATCCGTCGTGACGATCTCGAGGACGAAGGAGCCAACCTCGACGAGGTGGCCGGAATCCTCCAATCCAACGGCGTCCCCACCTCGGCGGGTGAGCTCAAGGGCGCCGACGGCACGGCCCCGGTCGAGGTCGGCACGCGCATCCGCTCGATCGATGCGATCAAGGACCTCGTCATCTCCGGCAAGGACGGACCGATCCAGGTCTCCGACGTCGCCGACGTCAAGCTCGTCGACGAGCCCGTCGAATCGATCTCGCGCACCAACGGACAGCCGTCGCTGTCCGTGTCGGTGATGAAGGAATCCGACGCGAACACCGTCGACGTCTCACACGCGGTGGCCGACAAGCTGCCTGAACTCGAGAAGGTGATGGGCGACAACACTGAGTTCGTCTCCGCGTTCGACCAGGCACCGTTCATCGAGCAGTCCATCCACGACCTGCTCAACGAGGGTGGGTTGGGCCTGATCTTCGCGGTCCTCGTCATCCTTGTCTTCCTGCTCTCGGTGCGGGCGACGATCATCACCGCCATCTCCATTCCGCTCTCCCTCCTCATCGCCATGATCGGGCTGTGGATGGGCGGGGAGACCCTCAATATGCTCACCCTGGGAGCGCTGACGATCTCCGTGGGCCGCGTCGTCGACGACTCCATCGTCGTCATCGAGGCGATCCGAAGACGTCATGCCTCCGGTGGCGACAAATTCTCGAACATCCTCGCCGCCGTCTCCGAGGTGGCCGGGGCCATCACCGCGTCGACCCTGACCACGGTGGCCGTGTTCCTGCCGCTGGCGTTCGTGACGGGGCAGACCGGCGAGATGTTCCGGCCCTTCGCCCTGACCGCGACGATCGCCCTGCTCTCCTCCCTGTTTGTGGCGCTGACGATCGTGCCCGTCCTCGCGTACTGGTTCCTCCGTCAGCGTGAAGCGAAGGTCAAGCTCACCCGCGCTGAGAAGGCCGAGATCCGTCGCAGCCGCAAGTCGATGCTGTCGCAGTGGCGGACAGAGAAGAAGGCGGCGAAGAAGGCCGACAAGAAGCGCGACCTCGTCGCGCCGGTGCCGAAGCCGAGGACACCGGCCCGCGCGACGATGCCGATTCCTCCCTTCCGGCTGCTGCCTCTGCGCGAGGCGAAGCCTCCACCCGGTCCGAACCGACCGGAGTGGCCGCGGGTGGTCCGCGCTACGGCGAATCCGAAGACGGCACGGCGGCGGTCGACGAGCTCGCCGGAATGCATTCTCCGGTGACGCGTCTGCAGAAGACCTATATGCCGGTCATCGGGTTCTCGACGAAGCACCCGATCGTCATGATCCTCATCGCCGTGCTCATCCTCGGCGGCACCGGAGCGATGATTCCCCAGCTGAAGACCGAGCTCTTCGGCGACACCGGGCAGGACTCCCTGCAGATCTCTCAGACCTTCGACCCGGGCACGGACCTCGATGAGGCATCGGAGCAGGCGAAGAAAGTCGAGGACATCCTCGCCGATGCCTCCGATGTCGACAACTATCAGCTGTCGCTGGGCGGAACATCGTTCGGCTTCACCGATGACTCGTCGCTGACGGGCACGTATATCGTCAACACGAAGTCCGGAGTCTCGGCGCAGTCGATCTCCGCCGACCTGCAGAAGCAGTTCGACGAGCTCGACGGTGCCGGTGACGTCGAGGTGGCGAGCCAGAGCTCGACCCCGGGTGCGCAGACGATCGACGTCACGCTCACGGCCACCGACGCGCAGGAACTCGAAGACGCGACGAAGAAGGTCAGCGACAAGCTCGAAGGCGTGTCCTCGGCACAGTCGGTGACCAGCGATATCGCTGCGGTCCAGCCCGTGATCGAGGTCAAGGTCGATCATGAGAAGGCCGCAGAGGAGAACCTCACTGAGGCGTCCATCGGCCAGTATGTGCAGCGGGCCATGCACGGTCAGCAGATCGGTGAGGTCGTCGTCGACGATGTCTCGCATTCGGTGCTGCTCTTCGATCGCAATGCCGACACCGTGGAGAAGCTGCGTGAACTCAAGATCCCGGGCAAGCCGGAAGAGACAGCCCCTGCCGGCGGAGCCGGTGCGGGTGCTGCAGCCGGAGGCGCTGGAGGAGCTGCCGGAGGCGCTGGCGGTGCCGGTGGTTCGGGTGACGCCGGTGCGGCCGGAGGAGCCGGCGGCGCTGGCGGAGAAGGCGGTGCTGGTGGAGCCGGCGGCGCTGGTGGCGGTGCCGGTGGCGCAGCCGCCGGAGATCCGAATGCGGGCGCTCCCGTGACCTCGGAGCCGCGCTTCATCGAACTCGATGAGGTCGCCGAGGTCAAGGAGGTCAAGACCGCTCCGACGATCCGCCACACGGATTCGCAGCGCTCGACCACCGTGTCCGTGACCCCGGAGGGCGATGACCTCGGTGCTGTCTCGACCGAGGTGCAGTCGGCCCTCGACGAGGTGGACCTGCCCGATACGGTGTCCGTCGACACCGGCGGTGCCACCCAGGAGCAGAACGAAGCGTTCTCGCAGCTGGGACTGGCGATGCTCGCGGCGATCCTCATCGTGTTCGTCATCATGGTCGCCACGTTCAAGTCGCTGCTGCAGCCGCTGATCCTGCTGGTCTCGATCCCGTTCGCGGCCACCGGTTCGGTAGCGCTCTCGCTCATCACCGACACCCCGCTGGGGCTGACGTCGATGATCGGTCTGCTCATGCTCATCGGCATCGTGGTCACGAACGCGATCGTGCTCATCGACCTCATCAACCACTTCCGCGTTCGCGGGGTCGAGCTGCGCACATCCGTCGTCCACGGCGCCCGGCTGCGTTATCGTCCGATTCTCATGACCGCGGCCGCCACGATCTTCGCGCTGCTGCCGATGGCCCTCGGGCTCACCGGCGGGGGAGTGTTCATCTCGAAGCCGTTGGCGATCGTCGTCATCGGCGGCCTGGTCAGCTCGACGCTGCTCACGCTCATCCTCGTGCCGGTGCTCTACCTGCTGCTCGAAGGAGTGAAGGAACGCCGGGCCGAGAAGAAGTACGTGAAGAACATGGCCCGCGGAGAGGTCCTCGACGCCGCCGAAGCCCGGGCGAACCAGCGGGAGACCGCCACGGTGCCCGCCGGTGCGGGAGCCGCAGTCGCCGGTTTCGGTGAACCTCGGACACGGACAGAGGGGGAGGCCCCCACCGAGGAGGCCGCACCGACCGCGGACCCGAGGTCCACGGATTCGGGCAGCACCGCCTCGGCGTCGGATGAATCGACGGACGCCGACCACGGAGGCGGCGGGCGGGAGGCCGACGCGGAGCGAGGCAGCGGGCAGGAAACGGACTTCACCCTGCGCAGCCAGAACCCGCGCCGCGACGACGGGGACGGTGAACCCAAACACTGATCCGTCCCGGCTAGAGTTGAGTCCATGACGACCGAGCTCGAACCACAGGAGAGAAAGCGCCTGTGGTTCGAGCTCGGCCTCATTGCGGCCCTGTCGCTGGGCCAGTCGGCCGTCTATGCAATCGTGCGCCTGGCCGATATCGCCACCCGTGGGCCGATCAGCGACGCCCAGGCGAAGCTCAATACCTCGATCTCGCCCGGCCGGGTTTCGACCTCATCTACCAGCTTCTCGACATCGGCTTCACCCTCGTTCCCGTCGCCCTCGCGATCTACCTGCTCAGTCGAGACCGGCCGGCGCAGCCGCTGTCGACCCGACTCGGAGTCGACGGGCACCGAGGGCGCGACCTCGGCCACGGTGTCCTCATCTTCCTCATCATCGGCATCGGCACCCTCGGGGTGTACGCGGGCGGCAGGGCACTGGGGATCACGGCCGAGATCCAGCCGTCCAACCTCGGCGATCATTGGTGGACGATTCCCGTCCTGCTGCTCTCGGCCGCGAAGAACGGGATCGTCGAAGAGGTCATCATCTTCGGTTTCGGGTGGCTGCGACTGCGGCAGCTGGGGTTCGGGCCCTGGCCTATCATCATCTCCCTGGCTCTCTTCCGCGCCAGCTACCACCTCTATCAGGGCATCGGCCCGTTCATCGGCAACGTCGCCATGGGCATCATCTTCGGCTGGTATTTCCTGCGCAAGGGCAGACTCATGCCGCTGGTGTGGGCGCATGTCATCATCGACGCCGTCGGATTCCTCGCCCCGGGAGTGCTCGCCCTCGTCGACTTCGGCTGAGGCCAGGAGCCCCAGGCTGAGACCAGGACCCGAAGCCGGGACAGGCGAATGGGACACTCACTCGACCTGCTGGGTTCACCGGCAGTTCACCGACGGGTAGTTCCAGGGCCGCTTGCCGGTGACAGTCTCGACCGGGTGAGCCCTCCCGGTTCCGCCCTCTGTGCCGGGCGGCCCCGGACTGGGAAGATACCCGATACAAGGAGAGAATCTATGCGAACCTTTCTGCCGATGGCCGACCATGTGCGTGGCAAGCGCAGCCCCGTCACGTGCGCACTGAAGTGCGACAACGCCTGCCTCAAGGCCACCTGCAACACATCGGCAAATGGGTATTTCCGCGATATCGTCAATGCGAAGCTCAGCCGTCGCGCGGTTCTCGGTGCCTCTGCTGCCGGTGCCTTGGCCATCGCAGTGACCACCGCACCGAGTCCGACCGCACGCTCTGCCGCCGCAGCCACCGCAGGCAGTCTCGCCTTCACCGCCATCGACCCGGTCCAGCATGAGGTCGACGAATTCGTCGTCCCCGAAGGCTACTCCTGGCATCCGATCGTCCGCTGGGGAGACCCCTTGTTCCCCGACTCTCCGAAATTTGACCCGGAGAATCAGAGCCCAGAGGCGCAGCGCCGCCAGTTCGGCTACAACAACGACTTCCTGTCCATCCAGATCGACCCCGATGACTCCAACCGGGCCGTGCTCTTCGCCAACCAGGAATACACGAACGACGCCATCATGTACCCCGAGGACATGGACGGAGCCGATCAGCGGGCGATCAGCCGTGAAGCCCACGGACTGACCGTTGCCGAACTCATCCGCACGGACGAGAAGTCGACGTGGACGATCGATGTCAACGGAAAGAAGAACCGCCGGTTCCTCATCGACACCGAATACGAGTTCACCGGTCCCGCCGCCGGTTCCGATCTGCTGCGGACGAAGGACTATCCGAACGGTGACAAGGCGCAGGGCACTCTCGGCAACTGCTCGGGCGGGCTCACGCCCTGGGGCACTCTGGTGTCCGGTGAGGAGAACTTCAACTCGTACTTCAAGGCGCAGGGCACCTCGGCGGCCGATAAGCGCTACGGTCTCGACAGCGAAGACTCGGCCAACGGGTGGGAAGCCGATGTCGACCGATTCGATACGAACAACCCGGGCTACGCGAACGAAGCGAATCGCTTCGGCTGGATCGTCGAAGTCGACCCCTGGGACCCGAACTCCACCCCTCATAAGCACACGAACATGGGCCGCTTCAAACACGAAGGGGCGAACATCACGATCTCCGATTCGGGCCACGCCGTGGCCTATATGGGAGACGATGAGAAGTTCGACTACCTCTACAAGTTCGTCTCGAAGGACACCTACGTCGAGGGCGACCGCGAACACAACAAGACGCTGCTGACCGACGGCGACCTCTACGTCGCGAAGTTCACCGGCAACTCACCGAAGTCCGAGATCGACGGCAGCGGTGAGGTGCCCGCCGACGGCGAGTTCGACGGCAGCGGACAGTGGCTTCCGCTGGTCAAGGACGGCAAGTCGCAGGTGTCCGGATTCTCCGTCGAAGAGGTCCTTGTCAACACCCGACTGGCCGCCGACAAGGTCGGACCGACGAAGATGGACCGCTGCGAAGACGTCGAACCGAACCCGGTCAACGGCCGCATCTACGTCGCCTGCACGAACAACTCCGACCGCGGCACCGACGGGAAGGCCGCCGCAGATGAGGCCAATCCGCGCACGGAGAACCGCGACGGGCACATCGTCGAGATCACCGAGCGCTCCGGCGATCATACGGGCACCGAATTCGACTGGACGCTGCTGTTGGTCTGCGGAGACCCGAAGCAGGGCGATGCCACCTACTTCTCCGGCTTCCCCGCCGATCAGGTCTCACCGATCTCCTGCCCGGACAATGTGGCCTTCGATACCGTCGGAAACCTGTGGATCTCCACCGACGGTGCTCCCGACGGCATCGGCTACTGCGACGGGCTGTTCAAGGTCACGATCGACGGTGACCAGCGCGGTCGGGTCGAACAGTTCCTGTCCGTGCCTCGCGAAGCCGAGGTCTGCGGACCACTCGTCCACGACGAGTATGAGTCAGCTTTCGTTGCGGTCCAGCACCCAGGTGAGGACGGCTCCTATGCCGATCAGCACTCGCAGTTCCCCGACTATGTCGACGCGACCGATGTCGATAAGGGAGTGGCCGCGATGCCGCGGCCCACGGTCGTGCAGGTCATCAAGGGCGACGGGGGATCGGCACCGGACCCGACTGAACCGCCGAAGGACCAGGACTCCGACGCCGACGGCACAGATGAAGGGGCCAAGGACTCGGATGAGAACGGCAACTCAGATGGTGCCGGAACTGGTGAGGACACCGATGCCAAGGGCGACAGGACCGGAACGGACGCCGACAGCTCCGGATCGACTGCCGGGTCGCAGGACGGCGCGAAGGATGCCGCGGCAGCTGGTGCAGCAGCGAGCGCCGGAAGCGACGGCGGCTCAGGTTCAGGCAGCTCCGGCGGATCCGGCTCGGGCGGCGGTTCTTCGAACGGCGGCTCGGGTTCAGGTGGGTCCGGTTCAGGCGGGTCCGGGTCGGACGGCGGTGAACTGCCGTGGACCGGCACTGACAGCACTCTGCCGCTGCTCGGCGGCGGAGCAGGTCTCCTCGCCGCCGGCGGTGCGATGGCGACGGCCGCTCATCTGCGTCGGAAGAAAGCAGACGGGACGGAAAGCGAGCAGGGATCGCCGTTGGAGACTCAGGGCGACTGATGACTCCACGACCATAAGCTGAAGAAGGCCAGAGGCGGCACTGCCTCTGGCCTTCTTCGACTCCGCAGAGTACGCGGACGCTGAGGGGCTCAGATGGTGACGGGGCCGTTCTGCGTGTTGAAGCTCACCGACATGATGCCCGGCGTCCCGTGGGGTGCGGACCAGTCGATGTTGATCTCCGAGATCGGCTTGGCATCCTGAGTGCCCAGCCAATCGCGCAGACGATCGCGGTCCCCGGCGATCTGCAGGGTGTCGATGGCGACGTCCTCATTCGTCTTGTACGTCGAAGGATGCTGCGAGGAATCGGCGGACCACTTGATGAAGAACGGCAGCTGGGGGTCGGCGATGAGCCCCTTGACGCCGATCTGCAGCCACCTGAGTTCCAAACCGGACTCCGGTGTGCGGTTTCCATCGACGGCCTTGCGTTCGAGGCGGGATTCGACTGCGGTGAGATCGTCGACCGAGACGCACCAGCCCATCCAGCCGCCGCCGAGCTCGGAACGAGCCCGGACTGCCTGGCCGAAGGGTGTCGAGAGAGCGGCCGGATGCTCCAAGGCTTCCACGACTTCGAGGTAGTGGCCGTTCGCTAGGGGGAAGATGAGGTTTCTGGTGCCGAATCGAGGATGCACACCGCCGTCGTAGGGAGCCACTCCGAGCTTCTCCGCGATCCGCTCGGCAGTCGCACGATAGCCGTCAGGTTCACTGGCGTATGACACATGATCGAGTTTCATGACTCGACAATCGCATAACCTGGCTCACACTGCCCCTTAGGGTCACCTAAGAAATCGTGATGATCATCACGCCCGGCCGCAGCGGCCCGGGCAACGGCCGAGGGCAAACGAAACCGCCCGGATGTCATCATCCGGGCGGTCGTGATCCAGCGCTGATTCGTCAGCACATGGTGAGGGGGAAGGCTCAGTGGCCCTCGGCCTTGAATCGTTCGATGGAGGCGTTGATCTCCGCTTCGGCGGCTTCGCGGCCGGCCCAGCTCGAACCCTTGACGAACTTGCCGGGCTCGAGGTCCTTGTACCGGTTGAAGAAGTGCTCGATCGAGTCGAGCATGAACTGGTCCACATCCGAGATGTCGGTATAGGAGTCCCAACGGGGATCTCCGGCGGGAACAGCGAGGACCTTGTCATCGCCGCCGGCCTCGTCCTCCATCTGGAACATGCCGATGGGGCGGATGTCGATGAGCACACCGGGGAACAGCGGCTCGGGCAGCAGCACGAGCACATCGAGAGGGTCGCCGTCGTTTCCGAGCGTGTCCTCGATATAGCCGTAATCGGCGGGGTACTGCATCGAAGTGTAGAGGTAGCGATCGAGCTTGACCCGACCGGTCTCATGGTCGACTTCGTACTTGTTGCGGGACCCCTGCGGGATCTCGATTGTGGCCAACAGTTCCATAGTGCTCCTTCACGTTAGGGGTGCATCACTAGAATAGATGGTACAAGTCCCCGTCACCGCCCACCGACGGCGACCACCTCACGGTCGTCGAGGAATGAGAGCCTGCGTTTGAACGACACCGATGCGCCGCAGAACCCGTCGGACTCCGGCTCCTCGCGCCGTGACCGCAGAAAGTCGACATCGCGGCGGAAGAAGGGCGGTGCGATCACCGCCGGCGCCATCGTGCTCGCTCTCGGGGCCTATGCCGCCGTCGACGCCTTTGACCTCGTGCCCGGCCTGCCGAGCGTGCTCACCACCGAACCCCAGGTCGAGGTCCAGACCGTGCCCACCCCGCAGGCCCACGCCCAGCAGGAGCCCGCCCCCGCCTCGGCGGTCGACGATTCCGCTCCTGTGCCCACCCAGATCCCGAAGACGATCGACGCCGTGCTCAAGGACTCGAAGGTCAAGGGCTTCGGCCTCGAGGTCCGCGACGGGGTCAGCGACGATGTCCTCTATGCGAAGGACGAGACGAAACCGCGCACTCCCGCCTCCGTGACGAAGGTGCTCACCGCGGCCGCCGCCCTGTCCGCGATCGGCGGGGAGAAGCGCCTGGCGACGACGACGGACTTCGATGCCGACACGAACACCCTGACCCTCACCGGGGGAGGAGATGTGCTCCTGTCGGCCGGAGATTCCGACCCCGGTTCGGTCAACGGGCACGCCGGCCTGCGGACCCTGGCCGAGGACACCGCGGCCGCCCTCGAGAAACAGAACATCTCCGAGGTGGCCCTCAACCTGGATACGAGCAGGTACGTCGGCAAGGACTTCGACTCCGGCTGGGAGCGAGCCGATATCGCCAAGGGCGTGATCACCCTGATCCAGCCGATCATGGTCGACACCGCCTACGTCGGGTCGAAGGACGCCGAATGGCGCGGCCGCAGCGAACACCCGGCCAAGGATGCCTTCTCGATCTTCGAGAAGGAACTGAAGAAGACCGGGATCACCGTCACCGAGGCGGCCGCCGAGTCCGAATCCAAGGCACCGACCGAATCCGAGCAGCCGTCCGAGTCCGAGAGCCCGAAGGAACTGGCCCGAGTGGAATCGGCGACGATCTCCGAGATCGTCGAATACGCCCTCGTGCACAGCGACAACGTCGTCGCCGAGGTGCTCGGCAACGAGGTCGCCATCGCCCAGGGCAAGGACGGCAGCCTCGAGAACGGCCCCGAAGCGGTGCTGGAGGCCCTCGGCGAATCCGTCGATCTCGGGCGCACACACCTCGTCGACACATCAGGCCTGTCCTATGACAACCGGATCGCCCCACACGATCTCACGACCGTCCTGCAGGCCTCGGTCGTCGCCGATGACTCTTTGGCCGGACTCGTCAGCTACTTCCCCGTCGGGGGACTGACCGGCACCCTGCATGACCGCTTCCTCGATGAGAGGAATGCCTCGGGTGTGGTGCACGCGAAGACCGGAACACTGTCCTCCGTGACCTCCCTGGCCGGGGGAGTGCTCGACGCGGAGGGCCGCTACCTCGTATTCTCCATCCAGATCGACGACGTGGATAAGGACAAGATCTTGGAAGCCAGAAAGACCGTGGATGATATCGTCACCGCACTCGCGAATTGCGGCTGCCGATGATCATCGATGAGGACTTCGCCGCCCGCACCGCCCGTGAGCTCGTCTCCGCGGCGAAGGTCCCCGAACCGGGTGTCCTCGACACACTCGTCGAGAGGATGAAGGACAACGCACTGACCGCTCAGGACCTCGTCCTCGACTCGTTTCTGCTGCCGCCGGAACATGCCGATGATGTGCGCGGCCGGCTCGCCGCCGGTTCCGTGCTCGTCCTCGACCAGGTCAGCTGGGTCAAAGCCAATGCCCAATCAGTCAACGGAATGCTCGACGAGGCGGCCCTGCCCGCCCCGGTCAGCCCCGCCACCGCGATGGCCGGTGCCGTCGAGGTCGCCGGGGTGCTCTCGCTCCTGTCGACACGCGTGCTCGGCCAGTTCGATCCCTTCGCCGTTGAGACGGGACGGCTGATGTTTGTCGCCCCGGCCGTGCTCATCGCCGAGAAGGCCATGGACGTCGATCCGCGTGACTTCCGCATGTGGGTGGCCCTCCACGAAGCCACCCACCAAGTGCAGTTCGCGACGGCGCCCTGGCTGCGCGAGCATATGCGCACCCTGCTCTCCGGAGCCGTGTCGACCCGGCTGACGATGCCCGGAGTCGGCGGGATCGTCGACCTCTTCGCCACCCTCGGGCGCATCGTCAAAGGCGAGGCCAGCATCATCGACCTCATCCGCGACGAGAAGATGCGCAATGCTCTCGACGAGGCCACCGCGATCCTGTCCCTGCTCGAAGGCCACGCCGATGTCGTCATGGACGAGGTGGGCGTCGGAGTCATCCCGAGCGTGCGCACGCTGCGTCGCAGGTTCGAGGCCCGTCGCGACGCCGCCCAAGGCGGGTTCCTCACCAATCTGCTCGGGATGGATCTCAAGCTCGCGCAGTATCGCGACGGGGCGAAGTTCGTCCGCGCCGTCCGCCGTGAGGTCGGGCAGAAGGGCTTCTCCCGCATCTACGCGAGACCTGAGAACCTCCCGCGCACAGCCGAGATCCACGAACCGCACCTCTGGCTCGACCGTGTCCACGGCTGACGGCTCGTCTGCCGGTTCCTCGCCGAGGCGGCCCACCCTCGACCCTGCGAGCGGAGCCATCCGAGGCGCCGTCCGGGCGGCACTGAAGGCGGCCGGAACAGCAGAGCCGGGAGTCATCGTCGCGGTGTCCGGGGGAGCGGATTCGATGGCCCTGCTGCACGCAACAGCGTTCCTCCACCGTCGCGGTGAGATCCGTGCCCGTGCCGTCACCGTCGACCACGGTCTCCAGACCGTCACCGCCGAGGTGGCCGCCCGGGTCGCCGCCACCGCCGAATCGTGGGGTGTGCCCGCCGAGGTGATGACCGTGAGCATCGACGCCGGTGACGAAGGCCTCGAAGCCGCGGCACGCGCCGCCCGCTATTCCGCCCTCGAAACCGCACGGGCCCAGGCCGGAGCCGATTGGATCCTCACCGCCCACACCCGCAGCGACCAGGCCGAAACCGTTCTGCTCGGCCTCATGCGCGGATCGGGCACCCGGTCTCTGGCAGGGATGAGCCCACTGAACGGACACCTCATGCGCCCCCTGCTCGGCCTCGACCGGGACCAGACCGAAGCCTCCTGCCAGGCCCAGGGAATCGAAATCTGGAACGACCCGATGAACGCCGACACCGCGTTCACCCGAGTCCGAGCCCGGCAGGTGCTGGCCGGACTCGAAGCCGAACTCGGCCAGCCGATCACCGCGAACCTCGCCCGCACCGCAGACCTGTGCCGGGCCGACGCCGATTTCATCGAAGCCCGCGCCGAGGCGACCGGGCAGTCGATCCGGGGAGCCGCCTCGGTGCCGGTGGAGGACTTCACCGCACTCGACGAGGCCGTGCTCAGCCGGGTCGTACGCGACTGGGTGATCTCACTGGGCGTGCCCGGACAGAACCTCGGAGCGGTGCGCGTCGCCGAACTCTGCGCCCTCATCCGCGACCGCAGCCGCGGTCGCCTGTCCCTGCCCGGAGACACGGAAGTCGTCGTCTCCGGCGGCCAGGTCGTGTTCCAGGCCGCGGCGAAGGCCCGCTGAGCCTCAGCTCAGCCTGGCACCGCCTGTCAGCTCTCCGCCGGAGGCGATGAGCCGACCCGCCTTGAACACGTCCCGATCCTGCGGGCAGTCCATGATCGCCGAGGTGACCGTATCGGCCGGGACGAGCACGAAGTCGGCGGGAGCACCCACACCCAGACCGAATCGGGCATCGTCGGCCAGCGCCGAACCGTCGGGGCGGGCACCGGCCATGACCTGAGCGCCACCGCGGGAGGCGATGTCGAGGCAGCCTTCGATATCGGCATCGGCACGGAACCCGTTCGTGAACGCCAGCTGCCAGGTCCGACGCAGCAGATCACCGTCACCGTACGGGCTCCAATAGTCCCTCTGCCCGTCCTCGCCGAGTCCCAGAGCCAAGCAGCGCTCACGGATGAGCGCCTGCGGCAGCACCCCCTTGGCCGGGGCAACCGTCGTCAGGGCCACTCCCGCCTCGGCGAGGGCCTCGAGGGCCCGGGCGACCTCCTGCTCCGGATTCGTGTTGAGAGCGAACGCATGGGAGACCGTGACCTGGCCGGCCATGCCAGCGGCTCTGGTGCGGGCCGCGATCTCCTCGAGCGAGAACAGTCCCGCGGTGCCCGCCTCGTGGAGGTGAATGTCGATGCCCTTGCCGTGCTTGTCGGCCAGAGCGAACACGGTGTCGAGGTGCTCTGCCGGATCCCGGTCGTAGAGCAGCGGATCGAGCCCGCCGACGAGGTCCGCGCCCTCGGCCAGAGCCGCATCGAGCAGCTCCCGGACGCCTTGCTCCTTCACGATTCCGGCCTGCGGGAAGGCGACGATCTGGAAATCGAGGACATCGGCATGAGCCTCGAGCGCTGCCTTGACCCCGTGGAAGCGTTCGAGCCCGCAGTCGGCGTCGACCTGAGCATGCGAGCGGATGCGCGTGCCTCCGGAGGCGACGATCTTCGCAATCGCGAACGCGGCCTGATCGGCGACGCTGCGCTCGCCGCCTCGCCAGTTCTCCCGATCGTTCACGATGTAGCCGTGCAGAGTGCCGTCGGCGGTGTGCGGCCGGAACGTCTGGCCCATCCGATTCGAATCCAGATGAGCGTGGACATCGCCGAGGCTGGGCAGCAGGATCCGTCCCGCACCGTCGATGACCTCCGCCCCCGTCGACCCAGTCCCGGTTCCCGGTGCAGTGGAACCGTGGGCGGCATCCTCGGCGCGGGAGATGCGGAAGAACCGGCCCTCGGTGATCTCGACATCGACGGCGGGAGCATCGGGAGTGCGCGGGAAGAGGCGCACATTCTTCACAACGATCATGTGCTCAGCCTACGACAGTCGATCATCGGATGGTATACCATCTGCGGTTGTGTCCGATTGCGCACCCGCGGCCCGCGTGCACGACGACCGCGGCGGTCTGAAAGGATGAGGCCATGACGACTTCGCCCGAGCAGGGGTTCCGACGCTCCCGCGGCCTCGACGTTCTGGCCCTGGCCTGCCTCGTCCTCATCGCCGCCTCACTGCGCCCGGCCGCCTCCTCGCTGGGCCCCGTGCTCTCCGAAGTCACGGACGGATTCTCTCTGGCCGAATGGCAGACCGGTCTGCTCACCGCTCTGCCGGGCCTCGTCTTCGCCATCTGCGGCATCATCGCCGTGCCCCTGCTCAAACGACTCGGACTGTTCACAGCCCTGGCCATGAGCGCCGCCTTCATCGTCGTAGGCGTCGGCCTGCGCGCGATCGTCACCGAATGGGTGGCCTTCGCACTGCTCACGGTCCTCTCCCTGGCCGGAATGTCGATCGGCAACGTCATCCTGCCCGTCTACGTCAAGTCCCGCTTCCCGCACCGGCCCACCCTGGGCGCGACGACCTTCACCGTCTCGCTGGGACTCGGTTCGATGCTGCCCTCGCTGCTGACTGCGCCCCTGGCCGAACAGTTCGGCAGTTGGCGCTTCGGCCTCGGATTCTGGATGATCCTGCCCTTCTCCGCGCTCATCACGTGGTCGGTGCTGCGGAGCCTGAAATCCGTGCCCGTCCTCTCCGGCCAGGCGGCCGAGCCCGGAGGAGAACGGACCGCAGCACCGCCTCGGCGAGCGGTCTTCACCTCGCCCAAGGCGCGGTACATGGCGATGTTCTTCGGTCTCCAATCGGCCAATGCCTACCTCCAGTTCGGGTGGCTGCCGCAGATCTACCGCGACGCCGGACTCGACCCGTTCCTCGCCGGGATCATGCTCACGATCGTGACCTTCGGCGGTCTGCCGGGCGGATTCCTCGCTCCGCAGATCATCGTGCGGGGCATCGCCCCGCGCGCCTTCCTCGTCTCCTTCGGCGCCAGCGCCGTCGCCGGCTATACAGGACTGCTGCTCAGCCCGGCCACCACTCCCTGGCTGTGGGCGGTTCTGCTCGGCTACGGCGGATTCGCGTTCCCCGCCGCGCTGGCGCTCATCACCTCTCGGACCCGCGAGGTCTCGGTCACGGCCTCGACCTCGGCTTTCGTGCAATCGTCGGGCTATGTGCTCGCCGCGCTGTGTCCGCTGGCCGTGGGCGGACTGCTCGGCGTCACCGGCGGTTGGCAGGTGCCGCTGTGGTTCATGGTCATCATCTCCGCGCTCATGGCGATCACCGGCTGGCTGTCGGCGGGTCCGGGGGCCGTCGACGACGAACTGGCGCCGACTTCCGGGCACAGTGGCACCGGCGAGGCAAAGTGACCCATAATGGAATCTCAAGGACCCGTTTCTGAGGAGAATCGACACTCGTGGACATCAACGATCTCGGCAATGACATCGAAAAAGTACTCGTCTCGGAAGAGCAGATAGCCGCACGACTCGTTGAATTGGCCGCCGCCATCGATGAAGACTACAAAGACAAGGACATCCTCCTCGTCGGCGTCCTCAAGGGGGCCGTCATGGTCATGGCCGACCTCGCCCGTGCCCTGCACTCGCCGGTGACGATGGACTGGATGGCTGTGTCCTCGTACGGTTCGGGCACAAAGTCCTCCGGCGTCGTGCGGATCCTCAAGGATCTCGACACCGATCTCACCGATCGTCACGTGCTCATCGTCGAAGACATCATCGACTCCGGTCTCACTCTGTCCTGGCTGGTCCAGAACCTGCGCACCCGCGGCGCGGCCACCGTCGAGATCTGCACGATGCTGCGCAAGCCCGAAGCCGTCAAGGTCGACATCGACGTCAAGTACGTCGGCTTCGATGTGCCCAACGAATTCGTCATCGGCTACGGCCTCGACTACGCGGAGAAGTACCGCAACGTGCCGTTCGTTGCGACACTGGCTCAGCACGTCTACAGCTGAGCCTGACCGCATCGCATCTTTACGCCCGCGGCGAACCCGGGCAGGGTCCGGGGTCTGTGACGGAATAGATTCGCCGTGCATTCGGGCTATAGGGGTGCGAAGTACTAGGCTGTGGGGGATGTTCCCAGGCAGCCTCGGTAGCCTGAAACGGTTGCCCACATCTTTTTCCTGAGAGGACTTATGGCCGAGTCGAACAAACGTCGCCCACTGCTGAACAAGGCGACGAAGGGCCCATTGGTCTGGATCGTCCTGGCGCTGCTCGTCGTATCGGTCGGTGCTCTGCTGTTCAGCCAGTCCGGGTTCAGCCAGATCGACACCGAACAGGGTCTGCAGCTGCTTGAGGACGACAAGGTCGAGCAGGCCAAGATCGTCGACAAGGACCAGCGCGTCGACCTCACTCTCAAGGACGACTTCAAGGTCGACGACAAGGACTTCGGCAAGAAGGTCCAGTTCTTCTACGTCGAACAGCGCGGCGAGCAGGTCGTCAAGGCCGTCGACTCAGCCGGTCCGGAGAAGGGCTTCACCGACGAGGTGCCCAAGCAGAGCTGGCTGATGTCGCTGCTGGGCACGCTCATCCCGTTCGTCATCATCTTCGTCGTCTTCTGGTTCCTCATCTCGCAGATGTCGGGCGGGAAGATGATGAACTTCGGCAAGTCGAAGGCGAAGCTCGTCAACAAGGAGAACCCTGACGTCACCTTCAAGGACGTCGCCGGAGTCGACGAGGCCCTCGAGGAGCTCGAAGAGATCAAGGAGTTCCTCGCCGAACCGGAGAAGTTCAAGGCCGTGGGAGCGAAGATCCCCAAGGGCGTGCTCCTCTACGGTCAGCCCGGTACGGGCAAGACGCTGCTGGCTAAGGCCGTCGCCGGTGAGGCCGGAGTCCCGTTCTACTCGATCTCCGGTTCCGACTTCGTCGAGATGTACGTCGGCGTCGGTGCCTCCCGTGTGCGCGATCTGTTCGAGCAGGCGAAGTCGAACGCCCCCTGCATCATCTTCATCGACGAGATCGACGCCGTCGGCCGCCAGCGCGGCGCCGGCATGGGCGGCGGACACGATGAACGCGAACAGACGCTCAACCAGCTGCTCGTCGAGATGGACGGATTCGACGTCAAGACCAACGTCATCCTCATCGCCGCGACCAACCGTCCCGACGTCCTCGATCCGGCGCTGCTGCGCCCCGGCCGCTTCGATCGGCAGATCCCCGTCGAAGCCCCGGACATGAAAGGCCGCAAGCACATCCTCGAGGTCCACGCCGCAGACAAGCCGCTGGCCGACGAGGTCGACCTCGGTCAGGTCGCGAAGAGGACCCCCGGATTCTCCGGTGCCGACCTGGCCAATGTCCTCAACGAGGCGGCCCTGCTCACCGCACGCGAGAACGCGAAGGTCATCGACAACCGGATCCTCGACGAAGCCATCGACCGGGTCATCGCCGGCCCGCAGAAGCGGACCCGACTGATGAAGGACAAGGAACGCCTCGTCACCGCCTACCACGAGGGCGGGCACGCCCTCGTCGCCGCGGCCATGAACCAGACCGACCCCGTCACCAAGGTGACGATCCTCCCGCGCGGACGCGCACTGGGCTACACGATGGTGCTGCCCAGCGAGGACAAGTACTCGACGACGCGCAACGAGCTGCTCGACCAGCTCGCCTACGCCATGGGCGGGCGCGTGGCCGAGGAGATCGTCTTCCACGACCCGACCACCGGCGCCAGCAATGACATCGAGAAGGCGACGAACATCGCCCGGAAGATGGTCACCCAGTACGGAATGAGCGAGAAGCTCGGCATGGTCAAGATCGGCGACGACCAGTCCGAGCCCTTCGCCGGGCGCGGCTACGGCGGCGGCGACGAATACGGGGATTCGACCCTGTCCTCGATCGATCGCGAAGTCCGCGGCCTCATCGACGCCGCGCACGCCGACGCCTACTGGGCGCTGACGCACAACCGCGATGTCCTCGACAACCTCGCCTACCAGCTGCTCGAACGCGAAACGCTGGACCAGGCCGCCCTCGAGGAGATCTTCGCACCCGTCGTCAAACGCGCCACTCGCGAAGTGTGGCTGGCCCACGATGATCGTCCCGTGTCCGAACGCGGCCCCATCGATCCTCCCGCACCGCAGAGTGAGCGCAGCGAGGGTGACGGGTCGACCGGCGCCGAGGTGGACACCACCGACATCCCCGGAGCCGGACCCACGGGAGTCAGCGGACCCCATGTGCCGAACAACCCGCCGGGACCCGAGAACCCGAACGGCCCCACCGGTCCGACGGGCGGACCGACCGGAGGACCCGGCACGGGCGGTCCCGGAACCGGGGGACCGACGACGAATGGCACGAACGACGACAGAGGGAACAACGACTGATGGCCGATATCGAAGAGGTCTCCGCCGGTCTCGGCCCCGCCCCTTCGGGGCAGGAGAACAAGGTCGACCAGGAGCGCATCGCCGCTGCTGTGCGTGAGATCCTCATCGCCGTGGGCGAAGACCCCGACCGGGAGGGTCTGCTCGAGACTCCGGGCCGAGTGGCTCGGGCCTATGAGGAGATCTTCGCCGGACTCCACCGCGACCCGGCGGAAGTCCTCGACGTCACCTTCGACATCAGCCACGAGGAACTCGTCCTCGTCCGCGATATCGACCTGTACTCCACCTGCGAACACCACCTCGTGCCCTTCCACGGTGTCGCCCATATCGGCTATATCCCGAGCATGAACGGCAAGGTCACGGGATTGTCGAAGTTGGCCCGCCTGGTCGAGATCTATGCTCGTCGCCCGCAGGTGCAGGAGCGTCTGACCTCGCAGATCGCTGATGCCCTCGTCGACCATCTCGACCCGCGCGGCGTCATCGTCGTCGTCGAAGCCGAACACCTGTGCATGACCATGCGCGGCGTCCGCAAACCCGGCGCTTCGACGATCACCTCCGCAGTGCGCGGGCAGCTGCGCGAAAGCGCCTCACGAGCAGAAGCGATGAGTCTCATCCTCGGTCGCTGAGGCCAGAACACGGATCACAGCGATGGACGAAACAGCCGCGAAGACGACGCAGATCATGGGCGTCCTCAACGTCACCCCCGACTCCTTCTCCGACGGCGGACTGTGGTTCGACCACGACCGGGCCGTCGCCCACGGACTCGAACTCATGGCCAATGGTGCCGACATCATCGATGTCGGAGGCGAGTCGACGCGTCCGGGATCGGCCCGCGTCGACGAGACCGAAGAGCTGCGCCGAGTCGTCCCGGTCGTCCGTGAGCTCGCCGCAGCCGGAGCCGTCATCAGCGTCGACACGATGCGTGCCCAGGTCGCCGCGGAATCTCTGGCAGCCGGGGCCCACATCATCAACGACGTCTCCGCCGGGCAGTCGGATCCCACCATGCTCAGCGTCGCCGCCGAGACCAGAGCACCCATCGTGCTCATGCACTGGCGCGGCTACCTCGATCAGGCCTCGGCGACCTTCCACTACGACGATGTCGTCGCCGAGGTGATCGCTGAACTGCGCACCCGCATCGACGAAGCCATCGCCGTGGGCGTCGAACCGGCGAACATCATCGTCGACCCCGGTCTCGGATTCTCGAAGAACGCCGAACACAACTGGCAGCTGCTCTCAGCTCTCGACGCATTCTCCGCCCTCGACCACCGGCTCCTCGTCGCCGCCAGCCGGAAGCGCTTCATCGCCTCCCTGCTCAGCCCCGACGACCCGAAGCAGGCCGAACAGGCGGCGAAGGATCAGGCCACGGCCACGATCTCCGCGATCTCCGCACAGGCCGGCGCCTGGGCGGTCCGCGTCCACGATCCGGCCACCTCGGCGGTCGCCTGCAAGGTCATCGCCGCGGTCAGGGAACACTCCGCAGCCGCGAACCACGCAGCGAATGCCGGCACCGATGGAGTCGGACGGTGACCGGCACCGAGGCGGCTCCCGACCGCATCGAACTGCGCGGGCTCACGGTCCGTGGCAACCACGGCGTCTTCGACTTCGAGAAGCGCGAGGGTCAGGATTTCGTCATCGACGTCACCCTCCACACCTCGGTGGAGCGCGCCGCAGCCACCGACGACCTCGCCGAGACGATCCATTACGGTGAACTCGCCGAGGATGTCGCGGGAATCGTCGAGAACAACACCTTCGACCTCATCGAAACGCTGGCCGAACGCATCGCCGATCACTGCCTGAGCCTGTGCGAGCACGTCGAAGTCGTCGTCCACAAACCCTCCGCACCGATCCAACGGACCTTCGACGATGTGCGCATCCGCGTCGAACGATTCCGCAGCACCGCCTCGGCGGGGGAGTTCGCCACCGCTGCGAACGCCGTGCACGCTGTGCCCCCTGCGGCAGCTTCGGACGGCGGGGAGACCGCTGCGTATCTCAATCTCGGGGCGAACCTCGGCGATGCCGCGGACACCCTCGACCAGGCGGTGGCCGCCCTCGACCGGCACCCGGAAATCACCGTCACGTCCCGGTCCTCCCTCTTCCGCACCGCGCCCTGGGGCGGAGTCGAACAGGACGACTTCCTCAACCTCGGAGTGCTGGTGACCACCACGCTGCCGGCGCTCGAACTGCTCTCGGTGGCGCAGGGGATCGAAGTCGCCTGCGGGCGGACGCGCGAACTGAGGTGGGGACCGCGCACCCTCGACATCGACCTCATCCGCTTCGGAGGCGAGGAAGCAGAGCTGCGCAGTCAGACCCCGCGACTGACGCTGCCGCACCCGCGTGCCCATGAACGCGCCTTCGTCCTCGCCCCCTGGGCCGAACTCGTCGGCGACACACTCATCGACACTCCGCAGGGGCGCCGCCCCATCAGCGCGGTTCTGGCCGAACTCGACGACCAGGACATCTCCCGGATCACCTCTGGATAACCGCCCGCGATCTGAGAGACTGGGAACCATGCAGAGAACCTCGTCGTCCACCCTCGCCGTCTGGGCCGTCATCGGCACGGTTCTCGCGATCGTGGTCGACGTGGTGCTCGAAAGCCAGGGGTTCTCACTGCCCGGTCTGCCATGGTTCGCCGTCATCGGCATGCTCGTCCTCGCCGCCATCCTGTTTCTGCTCGGCTGGCCCATCAAGAAGTGGAACGACGGGGACCGGACGAAGGAGATCGACCCGCTCCAGGCGGCGAGAGTCGCGATCATGGCCAAGGCCAGCGCCCTGACGGGGGCCGGACTCTCCGGCTGGTATCTCGGAAACGCGGGGTACTACTTCCTGTCGGCACCGGGGATCCGCAACGATCTGGCCGCAGGTATGCTTGTCGCAATGATCGCCGCCGCCGTGCTCATGATCGTCGGAATGATCGTCGAGGGATTCTGCGAGATCCCACCTCAAGACCCGCCGGGAGCTGAAACAGCATGAACCGCGACCTCTCCTTCTCCATCGGAGCCGATGTGCCCTTCAACCGGGTCAGCCCGAAGTACGGGCTGAAGGAGGTCCTGGCCTCACTGACGCTGCTCGTTCCGCTGCTCGTCGCCGCCCTGGTCTTCGCGATCATCTTCAACTCCGAAGTGCCCTGGCTGCATCTGGTCTGGATCGCCGTCCTCGTCTACGGCATCATCTCAACGGTCATCATCCTCCGCCAAGCTCGCGCCATCGGCTATGCCGAACGTGAGGACGACCTGCTCGTCCGCCGCGGCATCATGTTCCATCGCGCCACCGTCGTGCCCTACGGTCGGCTCCAATTCGTCGACGTCGACGCCGGCCCCATCGACCGCATGTTCGGCCTGGCCACCGTCAAACTCAACACCGCCTCCGCCGCGACCGACGCGACGATCCCCGGACTGCCCCGCGCCGAAGCCGATCGCCTGCGCGACAGCCTCGCCGGACTCGGCCAGGCCAACCTGGCCGGACTGTGACGATGAGCGACGAACCCTCGTTCGACAATCCGGACACCACCACCGAGGCGGCCGTGCCGGAGGTCTGGCACCGTGTCCATCCGCTGACGCCGATCCTCGAGAGCCTCGGCGTCCTCGTCGGCATCTTCATCGCCGCGGCCTACGGTCTGCAGAACTTCTTCCAGAGCGCCGTCGAAGACCTGGCCTCCGGTCGTTCCGTCAACCTCACCTTCGCCGAATGGCTGGGCGCCCATCCGCTGGTCATCCTCGCTGTCGTCGGCGGGATCGTCCTCGTCCTCCTGCTCACCGCTCTCTTCAGCTGGTTGGCGTGGCGCGTCATGGGCTACCGCGTCGACGCCGAAGCGATCTACTATCGGCGCGGACTGCTGTCGAAGAAGCTGCGCAAGGCCCGACTCGACCGCGTGCAGTCCATCGACCTGCAGCAGAAGCTGCTGCCGCGCCTGCTGGGAATGGCCGAACTCGTCTTCGACGTCGCCGGGGGCACCGACTCGAACATCTCCCTGAAGTACCTGTCGAAGAAGCGGGCCGAAGAGCTGCGTGACGAACTGCTGGCCGCCGTCCGCTCCCGCAGGCAGGGGCACACCCGCACCGAGGCCGCCCCCGGCACACCTGGATCCGCTTCGTCGGCGTCCGCGTCGGCTGGTGCCGGTTCGGCTGGGTCTGAGGTGCCGACCGATGGTGCGGCAGCGCATCTCGCTGCGGGGCCGTCCGTGCCGGCCATGGCGGGCGCCGCCGACGACAGCGGCACCTCAAGGTCCAGCGGGCAGGCCGGAGCCGATCTCTCGGTTCCCGAACGGGGCGGCGACAGCCTCGGTGTGCGGCTGACCAAACGGCTGGGTTACTTTGCCGATGAAGTCTCCGGTGAAGCCGAATCCAGCCTCGGCGATCTGCTCGCCCCGTACAACCTCAGTCCGCGGGTGGGCGACGAGGGCGAGATCATCCGGGTGCCCGTCCACCGGGTCGTCGTCTCCTCCCTGCTCAAGACCGAGACCCTGGTGTCCGTGGGCGTCGTCATCGTCGTCGTCATCACGGCGATCGTGCTCTTGGCCTTCGGAATCAAAGAGGCGTTCATCCCGATCCTCGTCGGTGTTCTGCCCGGTGTCTTCGCGGCGTTCTCCGTGTTCCGGAAGAACCTCGACAATGCGAACTTCGTCGTCCGCCTCGGCGAGAACGGGCTGGCCGTCAACCACGGACTCTTCTCCACCTCTCGCAAGGTCATTCCGCTCGACCGCATCCAGGCGGTGGCACTGCACCAGCCGCTGCTGTGGCGGTGGGCCGGCTGGTGGGAGGCCCAATTCAACATCGCCAGCGACGGCGGCAAAACCGAATCGAACCTGCTGCTGCCTGTCGGAGACATCGATCAGGCACTGCTCATGGTCGGGCTCTCCCTGCCGGACCCGCAGCTGCCCGATGACATCGGTGCCGACACCTTGGTGCGCTCGGCGATGTACGACCGGAAGTCCGCCGACCCGAACGCGGCCGCGGCCGAAGAGCTGTTCCAGCCGCAGCCGCGATCGTCACGACTGGTCGATCCGCTCGTGTGGAGACGACGGGCCTATGCGCTCACCGATTCCATGCTCGTGCTGCGCCTGGGCATCCTCGACCGCCGCGTCGACTTCGTTCCCCATGTCCGCGTCCAATCCCTGAGCTACTATCAGGGACCGCTGATGCGGGCGCTGAAGCTGGGCACGGTGGCCGTGCATTCGACCGCCGGACCCATCACCCCGCTCGTGAAGCACCAGAGCGCGGACGGAGCCAAACGCTTCTTCACCGAACATGCCGAACGCACCCGGATCGCCCGCCAGACCTTCGACGCGGCCGCGAAGAGCGGCCACACCAACCGCACACAGACCCTCGAGGAGGACGACGGATGAGCCAGAGCGACGCACCGAGGCTGGGCATCGGAATCATCGGCTGCGGCCGAGTCGGAGCCAGCATCGGAGCCGCTTGGCGGCAGGCCGGGCATGCGATCATCGGCGTCAGCGCCACTTCGGCGGCGAGCCTCGAACGCGCCGAGGAGATGCTTCCCGGAGTGCCCGTCCTCGACCCGGACGAGATCACCGAGCGCGCCGAACTCGTCCTCATCGCCGTCCCTGATGACGAGATCGCACCCTTGGTGACCGGCCTGGCGAACCTCGGACGCATCCACGCCGGGCAGATCCTCATGCACTGCTCCGGCCGGTACGGAACGGAGGCCCTCGAAGCCGGGACCAGCCTCGGCGCTCTGCCCATCGCCCTGCACCCGTCGCTGACGTTCACCGGAACCGAAGTTGATCTCAGCCGGCTGCGGCAGGCGACGATCGCTGTCACGGCCCCGGCCCCGATCCGTCCGGTGGGGGAGGCCCTCGTCGTCGAACTCGGTGCCGAACCGATCGACATCGCCGAGGCGGACCGTCCCCTCTACCATGCGGCCATCACCCATGCGTCGAACCATTCGATCACGATCCTCACCGAAGCCATGGAGCTGCTCGCCGAGGCGGGGGTCGCCGATCCCTCGGCGGTTCTCCACACCCTCGTCGATGCCAGCGTCGCCAACACCATGCAGAACGGGCCCAAGGCGCTGACCGGACCGATCAGCCGCGGTGACGTCGGAACCGTCGAAGCGCACCTGGCGGCGTTGACCGAATTCAGCCTCAGCCGGTCGAACCCGTCCGTGCGCAACAGCTACATCGCACTCGCCCGGTCGACGGCCGCGAAGGCCCTGGCAATGGGGCGGATCACAGAAGCCCAGGCACAGCAGATCCTGACCGCTCTGGACTGACCGCCGAATTCCCCCGTACGGCCCGTCCACGGTAGCCTTGAAGCATGGCGAACACCGACTCGAAGACACCTGAGAACGCAGACCTTTCACCCGAACACCTCGATCCGGAACAGATCCGGATCCGAAAGGACAAGCGCCAGCGTCTCCTCGATGACGGAACCGATGCCTACCCCGTCACGGTGCCCCGCACCCACAGCCTCGCCGAGGTCCGCGCTGCCCACGACGGACTCGAAGCGGGGGAGGAGACCGACGACATCGTCGGCGTCATCGGCCGCGTCGTCTTCGTCCGCACCACCGGCAAACTCTGCTTCGTCACGCTGCAGGCCGGTGACGGCACCCGTCTGCAGGGCATGCTCTCGCTGCGCGAAGTCGGTCAGGAGCGCCTGGATGACTTCAAGACCGACGTCGACCTCGGCGACTTCCTGTTCCTGCACGGCCGCGTCATCAAGTCCAAGCGCGGTGAGGTCTCCGTGCTCGCGGATTCCTGGACCATGGCATCGAAGGCCATCCGTCCGCTGCCCGGCCTGCACACCGAGCTCGCCGAGGACACCCGCGTCCGTCAGCGCTACCTCGACCTCATCACCCGCGAACAGGCTCGCGAGACCATGCTCACGCGTTCGAAGGTGATGTCGTCGCTGCGGCGGACCTTCGCCGACCAGGACTTCGTCGAGATCGAGACGCCGATGCTGCAGACCATGCACGGCGGAGCCTCGGCGCGCCCGTTCAAGACGCATATGAACGCCTACGACATCGACATGTACCTGCGCATCGCCCCCGAGCTGTTCCTCAAGCGGGCGATCGTCGGCGGAATCGAGAACGTCTTCGAGATCAACCGCAACTTCCGCAATGAGGGAGCAGACTCCACTCATTCCCCGGAGTTCGCGATGCTCGAGGCCTACCAGTCCTTCGGCGACTACCACTCGATCGCCGATCTGACGAAGACCCTCATCCAGAACGCCGCCCAGGAAGCCACCGGATCGCTCGTCGTCACCCTCGACGACGGCACCGAATACGACTTCGGCGGAGACTGGCCGGTTGTGAGCATGTACGACTCCCTGTCCGAGGAATCCGGCGTCGAGGTGACCCCGGAGACCGGTCTGGACGTCCTCGACAAGATCGCCGCCGACAACAACGTCGACCTGGGCGGTGTCTTCCGCTCACACGGAAAGTACGTCGAAGAGCTGTGGGAGCACTTCTACCAGGACAAGCTCTGGGCTCCGACATTCGTCACCGATTTCCCCGTCGACACCTCACCTCTGGTGCGTGAGCACCGGACGAAGGAGGGCGTCGTGGAGAAGTGGGATCTGTACGTGCGCGGCTTCGAGTTGGCCACCGGCTATTCGGAGCTCGTCGACCCGATCATCCAGCGGCAGCGCTTCGAAGCTCAGGCTGCGGATGCCGCTCGCGGTGACGACGAGGCGATGGGCCTCGATGAGGACTTCCTCATGGCGATGGAGCACGGAATGCCGCCGACCGGCGGAATGGGAATGGGCCTCGACCGTCTGCTCATGGCACTGACAGGTCTGGGAATCCGCGAAACCATTCTGTTCCCATTCACTAAGCCTCTGGCTTCTTCGCAAGAGGATTCGGCTCAGGAGGGCTGATTTACGATGTTGGATATCATCAAAGCGCTGCTCCCGTCGATCTGTGTGGGATTGCTGTTCTGGTATGTGTTCCGGAGTATTGTCCGCGCAGATCGCAATGAACGCCAACAGGTTGATAAATACTATTCAGAGATCGAAGTTAGCGGAATCGACGATAATCCGGAAACGGATGTTAAGATGACAGCGACAAAATCCTCTGATTATGAAAAGAGTGAACATGGCAAGGGAAATGCGCCTCGTTCTCACGGATGATTTCGACGGAAGCGAAGCGGCGGAAACCGTTCGTTTCAGCCTCGACCAGGCAACGTACGAACTCGAGCTCTCAACCGAGAATGCCGACAAGCTCCGTGAAACGTTCGCCCCATTCATCGCCAAAGCACGTCGTGTAGCCAACACCGGTGGCCGTGGCCGTCGTGCGGGCTCGTCGGGACCCAAGCGGGACACGGCGAAGATCCGCGAGTGGGCTCAGAACAACGGGTACCAGCTCGGTGATCGTGGACGGATCCCGCTGGAGATCGTCGAAGCATACGAAGCAGCGGAGAAGTAAGAGGCTCATTCGAAAGCCGATAACTTCCGATTAGGCCCGAGGGGTCAGCGAATTGATTCGCTGGCCCCTCGGGCCTTTTATATGTGGTCCAGCATTAGCAAATGCCATCATCTGCTGATGTGGCAGGACAGCAGTGATGAAGCGTCACAGACAATTGCCAGGTGCAGAGTAGTTGAAAGTCGTAACGATCAATGGGCGGAGCAAATGTTTCGTCGCAGTGAGCTGCGAATCAAGGAAGCCTGAACTATGGCGGAGGAAAGTCTGCTGCACATCGGGCCGATAATGATGGTGATTCAGTCGGCCGGGTTCAATTGCGCCCGTGCTGCAGCCATATATTCCGGCGCCTCTGTCTGCAATGCGAACAGCCCCAGCTCGACGGGCGACGTCGAATAGAGCTCGCCGCAGTGCTCGGCAAACCGGGGCCAGACCCGACCGCCAGCTTCCTCATACCGAGCCATCGTCGCTTCGAATGCCGAAGCCGAGACGCTGGCGTGGTGGAACATGAAGTCTCGGGCGGGGTCGCCGATCGACGCCGTCGTCCAGTCGAGGATGCTCCGGTTGACGGCTCCGTCCATGAGCTGATGCGCCGGATACACCTCTCCATGGGTCACGGTGGTGAAGGTCGGCCAATAGCTGTCGTCGTCGAGCCACGCTGTCCACCGTCGGAGCAGAGCCGGCGCCACCTCGAACTCCGTGGCGGCTCGGTCGATGTCGTCGCGTTTGCGCTGGCGAAGCTCGGCGGGGGAGAACTCCGGGATCCCGGAGTCCCGGACGACGGCCGGGTCGACGGTGTGAAGTTCGGCGAGGACGGATCCGAGCGACGCGGTGTATTCGGGGGATTCGACGTCGAAATGCCACTGCGGCGCTCCGTCGTCATCGATGGTCAGCCCGGGAGTTCCCGGCAGCAGAGGGTAGGCGATGAGATCCTGCGAGTGGATCTTCCAATCGGGGACCGCGAAACTCAAGTGGGGTGCGATGGCAGTGAGGAATCGGCCCTCGACGTCGGCACGGGCGGAGGCATCCGGACGCCGAGGTATCCGGAGCACCCAGGAACCTCCGTCGACCGCCTCGGCGATGGCGACCTGGAAGTCGAGTCCGAGCTCGTTGATGACGATGGAATCGGCAGTGATGTCGAGACCATGGGCCCGGGCGAGGTCTCGGATGGTCGAACGATCGGTGGACATGTCGGCAACCTCTCTGTCGTGGCCGTGTGGACCTCGAGTCTAGAGAATTTCGCCCACAGCCAAACGGTTTCGGCTCATGGCGAAACCTGCAATAGAACCGCGCTCGTGGTGGTTAGGCTCAGAAGAATCAGAAGACCGAGGAGGATGAATATGTTCGAGCGGTTCACCGACCGAGCACGACGCGTTGTGGTGCTCGCGCAGGAAGAAGCGAAACTTCTCAAACACAACTACATCGGCACCGAGCACATTCTGCTCGGCCTCATCCACGAGGGTGAAGGTCTGGCAGCGAAAGCTCTCGAGGGCATGGACATCTCCCTCGAGCAGGTGCGCGACCAGGTCCAGGAGATCATCGGTCAGGGGCAGCAGGCTCCGAGCGGCCACATTCCCTTCACCCCTCGGGCGAAGAAGGTCCTCGAGCTCAGCCTCCGTGAAGCACTGCAGCTGGGACACAGCTACATCGGCACCGAGCACATTCTGCTCGGCCTCATCCGCGAGGGCGAAGGCGTTGCCGCGCAGGTGCTCGTCAAGCTCGGCGCGGACCTCGGACGCGTCCGCCAGGAAGTCATCAAGCTGCTGTCGGGCTACCAGGGCAAGGAGCCCGTGTCCGCCGGCGGTCGCGAAGAGGGAACCCCCTCGGGATCGCTCGTGCTCGACCAGTTCGGCACCAACCTCACAGCTGCGGCCCGTGAGGCCAAGCTCGACCCGGTCATCGGCCGCCACGAGCAGATGCAGCGTGTGATGCAGATCCTCTCGCGTCGCACAAAGAACAACCCGGTCCTCATCGGCGAACCCGGTGTCGGCAAGACCGCTGTCGTCGAAGGACTCGCGCAGGCCATCGTCAACGGCGAAGTGCCCGAGATCCTCACCGACAAGCAGCTCTACACCCTCGACCTCGGTTCGCTGGTCGCAGGTTCCCGCTACCGCGGTGATTTCGAAGAGCGTCTGAAGAAGGTGCTCAAGGAGATCCGCACCCGCGGTGACATCATCCTGTTCATCGACGAGATCCACACCCTGGTGGGTGCGGGTGCCGCCGAAGGCGCGATCGATGCCGCTTCGATCCTCAAGCCCATGTTGGCTCGCGGAGAGCTGCAGACCATCGGCGCGACCACTCTGGATGAGTACCGCAAGCACATCGAGAAGGATGCCGCTCTCGAGCGCCGGTTCCAGCCGATCCAGGTTCCCGAGCCGTCGCTGGCGCATTCGATCGAGATCCTCAAGGGTCTGCGGGACAAGTACGAGGCGCACCACAAGGTCACCGTCACCGACGGTGCCCTGGCTGCCGCCGTGAACATGTCCGATCGCTACATCAACGACCGGTACCTGCCGGACAAGGCGATCGACCTCATCGACGAAGCCGGCGCCAAGCTGCGCATCTCGCGTCTGTCGGTTCCCCAGGAGGTCCGTGACCTCGAGGAGAAGATCCTCGAGGCCCGCCACCGCAAGGAAGCCGCCATCGATGCTCAGGACTTCGAACTGGCAGCCTCGGAGCGCGACTCCGAGATGAAGCTGCAGAAGGAGAAGGAAGAGCAGACCGAGGCATGGCGCAAGTCCGGCGCCGACACCTCGAAGGTCGTCGACGCCGATCTCATCGCCGAAGTGCTCGCCTCTGCCACCGGCATTCCGATCTTCAAGCTCACCGAGGAGGAGTCCTCGCGTCTGCTGCGGATGGAAGACGAGCTGCACAAGCGCGTCATCGGTCAGGACGACGCGGTCAAGGCGATCTCGCGCGCGATCCGTCGTACCCGCGCCGGGCTGAAGGATCCGAAGCGTCCCTCCGGTTCGTTCATCTTCGCCGGCCCCACCGGCGTCGGCAAGACCGAGCTGGCCAAGGCGCTGTCCGAGTTCCTCTTCGGCGATGAGGACTCGCTCATCAGCCTCGACATGTCCGAATACTCGGAGAAGCACACCGTTTCCCGACTGTTCGGTTCCCCTCCGGGCTATGTCGGCTACGAAGAGGGCGGTCAGCTCACGGAGAAGGTCCGCCGCAAACCGTTCTCGGTCGTCCTCTTCGATGAGGTGGAGAAGGCCCACTCGGACATCTTCAACTCGCTGCTGCAGATCCTCGAGGACGGTCGCCTGACCGACTCGCAGGGCCGTGAGGTGGACTTCAAGAACACCATCATCATCATGACGACCAACCTCGGTACGCGTGATATCTCGAGTGGACTCCAGCTCGGATTCCAGGTCGAGGGTGACACGAAGACCAACTACGACCGGATGAAGCAGCGGGTCAACGAAGAGCTCAAGCAGCACTTCCGTCCCGAGTTCCTCAACCGTGTTGATGACACGATCGTGTTCCCGCAGCTGAGCATGACCGAGATCATCAAGATCGTGGATCTCTTCCTCGAGCGTCTCGACGTGCGCCTGGCCGATCAGGGCATGAAGGTAGACGTCACTGCAGAGGCGAAGGATCTGCTGGCCGAGCGCGGCTACGATCCGGTCCTGGGCGCCCGACCTCTGCGTCGGACCATCCAGCTCGAGATCGAGGACACTCTGTCGGAGAAGATCCTGTTCAAGGAGATCGGCCGCGGCCAGACCATCAAGGTCGACGTCAAGGGTGAAGGAAAGGACGCCGAGTTCACCTTCGAGGGCATCGAAACCGAGAGCCTGAAGCCCGCTGAGGATGACGAGGCCGAACTCGCAGGTTTGGGTTCGTCCGGATCGAGCGGATCCTCGGAGACCTCGGTCTGATCGTTCATCACCTTCTCGGATAACGCGTAAGAGTCCGGGGAGTCGGCAGCAGCCGGCTCTCCGGACTCTTTCGTGTCCAGCGCCGGTGATGGTGTTGAATGGCGGTATGAGCTCTGATGCAGGCGACTTCGATCACGGACGGATCTCCGGGGACCACCACACCAAACACGAACTTCCCGGTGGCCTGTACCTGCGACGAGCGCGGACCGGCGACGTCAAAGGCATCGAAGCCCTCGTCGCACCACTGGCCGAGCAGCGGATCCTGCTCGCCAAGGACACGGTGACGTACTTCGAGTCTCTGCAGGAGTTCTGGCTGGTCGTCGACCCCCAGCCCGACGGGTCAGAGATCCTCGCCGGCTGCGGTGCCCTGCACATCATCTGGGCGGACCTCGCCGAGGCGCGCACAGTCGCCACTTCAGCGGACTACCGGGGCAGGGGAGTGGGCAAGGCGATCATCAGACAGCTGCTCGCCGATGCTCGGGAGATCGGTGTCGACAGGGTGTTCTGCCTGACGTTCGAGACCGGATTCTTCGGATCGCTCGGCTTTGAGCCGATCAAGGGCATCCCCGTTTCGCCCGAGGTCTACGTCGAGCTGCTCCACTCCACCGATGAGGGGGTCGCAGAGTTCCTCGACCTGGCCCGGGTCAAACCGAACACCCTGGGCAACTCGCGGATGATCAAATACCTCTGAGACGGATTTGGGGCACACCCATCAGCGGCCTGTGTTGGCTATGGCTGCGGCCTCACGGCTTGCGACGGCGAATGCCTAGCCCCTAGTCCGGGCATCACCGGTGCGGCAGTGCCAATCGGCCATCGGCCAGCTGAGCCAGTCCGTCGGTGACGAGATCGGTGATGAGTCGCGAGATCCTGTCCTGGTCGGCACTGAGTTCACGCACTCGCTTCACCGCTGCGGCCGTCGATTCGGCCAGAGTATCGATGAGCGTGGGATCGAGGTCGGTCACCGAGGTGGTGAAGACGTCGAGGCTGACGCCATGCTGGTCGTCCCCGGCGGCATGTGCGGCCTTGAGGACGTCCATGATCGCTCCGCGCAGCTGTCGATCCGTACCCGCCCACTTCTGCGTCTTCGGTTTCGTCGCCGAGGCGGGTCTGCCCCTCTGGTTCCACGTGCAGATGTCCTGGAGCGGACAGGCTGGGCAGTCGGGATTGCGTGCCGTGCAGATGAGGGCACCGAACTCCATGACTGCGGTGTTCCACTCCACATGCTTCTCATCGGGGACGAAGTCGGCCGCCCACGCGGACTCCTTCCGACCGGGTGAGGTGGTGGGGCGTTCTCTGCCTGCGAAGAGACGGATGAGGACCCGACGCACGTTCGTGTCCAAGACGGTCGTCTTGCGGCCGAAGGCAAAGGAGGAGACCGCTGCGGCGGTATAGGACCCGATGCCCGGCAGGCGCTCGAGTTCTTCGGTCGTCTCAGGTACCTCATTGTCCAGGTCCGTCGCGATGACCTCGGCGGCTTCCTGCAGCCGGAGAGCCCGGCGCGGGTACCCGAGCCGGTCCCAGGCGTGGAGGACTTCGGCGGTCGGGGCGACGGCGAGATCGGCAGGTGTCGGCCACTGATCCATCCAGGCACGCCACCGCGGTTCGACCCGGGATACGGGGGTCTGCTGAGACATGATCTCGCTGACGAGAATGGCCCAGGCGCTCGTGTTCGGATGCCTCCAGGGCAGGTCGCGGGCGGCTTCGTCGAACCAGGCGATGATGGTGTCCTGAACGCGTCTGAGCACGGGTTCGGCCACCTCGGGGAAGGTGGACGAAGACCCCGAGAGATTCGATTCGGGACCGGCTCGGTGTGTCATTTGGATGCTCATTCGCAATTGCCTAGGCTCAAAGCGATGACTCCTTCCAATCGTGGTTCGCAGCCGAACAGGGCTGCCGGGCAGCCTCGCCAGTCTAGCGGGAAGCTGCCTGCTCACGTGTACCGCAGACGCCGCATCACGCTCGGTGTGCTCAGCCTCGTCGTCGTGGGTCTCCTGGTCCTCGGAATCACCGGCATCGTCAAGGCCATCGGCAGCGGCAGCGACGGATCGGACAAGGTCGCAGCGGAGGAGACGACTCCGGCCGAAACGACAACGGCGCACCGGTGCCGGATAAGAAGGCAGCGAGCGGAAAGTGCCCCGAGGACAAGGTCTCGCTCAAGGCGAAGGTCGATCCGAAATCCGTGAAGGACGGGGAAGAACCCGAATTCGGCATGGTCATCGAGAACGGACACACCGCCACGTGCCTCATCGAGGTCGGCACCGAGAAACAGGAATTCATCGTCGAAAAGGACGGCGACGTCGTGTGGTCGTCGGAGTACTGCGCGGCCTCAAAGGACGAGAATGCCGAGGCCTCTACTGAGTTCGCCCCTGAGTCGGAGAAGACCGCGAAGTTGAAATGGAACCGGATCAAGGTCGACTCGAACTGCAACCGCGAAGACAGTGACTTCGCTCCCGGCGACTATGAGCTCATCGTGAAGCTCGACGACAAGAAGAGCGAACCGACGAAGTTCACCCTCGAAAAGAGCGCCGCCGAGAAGGCCGAGGAGAAGAAGGCCGCGGAGGAGAAGAAGGCCGACGAGGAGAAGAAGTCGGCGGAGGAAACCGGTGAGAAGGACTCCTCGGATGAGGAGAAGTCAGAGGAACCGCAGGACTGAAAACTCAGGCGCCGCGGTAGGACCCGACTCCCCAGGAGTTTCCATCGTGGTCGCGGAAGTCGAATTCGCGGCCACCGTAGTCCTGAGTCTCAACCGGTCGCACGATCGCATGCCCCATGTCGACGATCTCCTGGTAGAGCCGGTCGACTTCTCGTTCGGTGTCGACGACGACATAGATCGAGCTGCCGCCCACCGAATCGAGTGCTGATCCGTCGTTGCGGACCGAGCCGAACATGATCCCGCCGGTGTCACCGAGTGCGAATTCGGCATGATCGACGAGTGCTGGATCCTGCTCGTTGCGGACGAGCAGTCTTTCGGTGAATCCGAGAGTGACCAGCAGTTCGATCGTCGCTGCCGCATCGGTGGTCCGGAATGCTGGAAAAACTGTCGTGGTCATGACACCAGGATGCGCCAAAACCGTGCGAAAGTCCCGAACTTTCTCACTTCTGCTCCCGCAGGGCGCCATTCGTCAGCATGAGTTCGACCGCCCCGGCGATGTGCTCGCACTCCTCGACTTTCATCTTCTCCGGCGTCGCCACATTGGTCATCGCGCCCTTGGCCACGACGGCATGGGTGATGCCCAGACGTTTGGCTTCGTTGAGGCGTTGGCCGAGATTGGGGACGTTGCGGATCTCTCCGGACAGGCTGACCTCGCCGATCGCGACGAAGTGGCGAGCCAGCGGCTTGCCGAGCAGCGCCGAAGCCAGGGACATGCAGATCGCCAGATCGCTGGCCGGTTCCGACAGCTTCGCTCCGCCGACCGTAGCGGTGAAGACATCGCTCTTGGCGAGGTTCGCCTGGGAGACGTTCTGGCTGAGCACAGCCAGCATCATCGCCACACGTGAGGAGTCGACTCCGGAGACGGACCGACGGGACTGGCCGCCGGCGGATTCGGTGATGAGCGATTGGACTTCGACGAGGAGCGGACGCTTGCCCTCCTGCGTCACTGTCAGGCACGTTCCGGGCGGGTTGGCACCGCTGCGGGAGAGGAACAGGCCCGATGGATCCTCGAGACTCTTGATGCCGTTCTCCTCCATATCGAAACAGCCCACGTCGTCGGTGGGGCCGAAGCGATTCTTCACCGCGCGCAGCATGCGCAGACGCGAATGCCTCTCACCTTCGAAGTGCATACGACGTCGACGAGGTGCTCGAGAAGGCGAGGACCGGCGATCGTGCCGTCCTTCGTGATGTGGCCGACGAGCACAGTCGGCAAAGATCGGGCCTTGGCTTCCCTGATGAGGGCGGAGGCGACTTCGCGGACCTGGGTGACTCCGCCGGGGATGCCTTCGACCTCGGAGGATGCCAAAGTTTGGATCGAGTCGACGACGAGCAGCTCCGGCTGTTCGGATTCGATCATTCCCAGTACCGACCCCAGATCGGTCTCGGCGGCGAGGAGCAGCGAGTCGGCCAGGGCATTGATCCGTTCGGCGCGCAGCCGCACCTGACCGGCGGATTCCTCACCGGTGACATACAGAACCTTGACCCCGAACATGGCGATCTTCGCGGCGACGTCGAGCAGCAGCGTCGACTTGCCGACACCGGGTTCTCCGGAGAGCAGGACAACGGCGCCGGGCACGATGCCACCACCGAGCACCCGATCGAACTCGGGGACGAACGTCGATCTCGCCTGCGCGAGCGTCGAGTCGATCTCGCTGATCGGCTTCGCCGCGCTGGATTTCTTGACCTTCGTCTTCACCTTCGACGAGTTGGCGCCCTTTTCTTCAAGGGTGCCCCAGGCCTGGCATTCGGGGCAGCGTCCCAACCATTTGACCGTCGAATAGCCGCATTCCGAGCATGTGAAAGACATACCGCAATTCTGGCACGGGCCGCTGACATGGCAGTTCTGCAAGTATTGACAAGCGAAGGGGCGCCCGACTATGAGTTCGTCGGACGCCCCTGCCGGCAGAGTGCGGCAGCTCGGTCAGTCGAGCGTGGTGAGGATTCGGGGACCATCCTCGGTGATGGCGATCGTGTTCTCCGAATGGGCACCATTCGAACCGTCGGCCAGACGCAGGGTCCAGCCGTCCTTGTCGACGGACAGCTTCTTCGACGTGAACGACCACCACGGTTCGATGGCCAGGGTCAGTCCTGGTTTGAGGACCAGTCCGCGACCGCCCTTGCCGCGGTTGGGCACGTGCGGATCTTCATGCATCGTGTGGCCGAGGCCGTGCCCGCCGAAGTCGAGGTTGACGGGGATGCGGTGGGCATCGGCGACGTCACCGATGGCCTTCGAGATATCGCCGAGGCGGTTGCCGGCTTGGGCGGCACCGATTCCGGCTTCGAGGCCGGCCCAGGTGGTGTCGATGAGGCGCTGGTCCTCATCGCTGCCGTCGCCGACGACGACGGAACGGGCGGCGTCGGCGACCCAGCCGTCGATGGAGACGGCGAAGTCGAGGGTGAGCAGGTCGCCGTCCTTCATCACGTAATTGTGCGGTTTGCCGTGGAGGACGCCGTCGTTGACGGACAGGCAGATGACGTTCCGGAACGGGCCGGAGCCGAAGGAGGGGGCGTAGTCCCAGTAGCAGGACTTCGCTCCGGCATCCTCGATCATCTTCCGCGCGGTCTTCTCCAGGTGCATGATGTCCATGCCCGGTTCTGCGATCGAGGTCAGCTCGGCCAAGGTCTTCGCGACGAAACGGCCGGTCACCGCCATCTTGTCGATCTCGGCGGGCGTCTTCAGCTCAATCACAGGGGTCTCCTTCAATGAGGGGCAGGGTTTCAACAGCGTTCACCGGTCCAGACTCGATTTTAGTCCTCGGTGGTCCCGAAGTCGCGGTCGCCCCCGGATCTGTGGGCAAGGAGACAGCCAGGCGGGGCCACCTACCTGACCCGCTCGATCAAGGGCTCGCTCGAAAATCGCCTCGTCTACGACGTGTGATCCGAGCGAGCCCTTGATCGATGCAAGTTGTGGCCGGGGCCTCAGAGGAACTCGACTCCCTGCGCCAGCGGCAGCTCGCCGGAGTAGTTGATCGTGTTCGTGGCCGGACGCATATAGGCCTTCCACGAATCCGAACCGGACTCCCGGCCGCCGCCGGTCTCCTTCTCACCACCGAAGGCGCCGCCGATCTCAGCACCCGAGGTGCCGATGTTGACGTTGGCGATTCCGCAGTCGGAACGGGACAGGAACTTCTCGGACTCCGCGAGTTCGGCGGTGAAGATCGCCGAGGACAGCCCCTGCGGCACATCGTTGTGGATCTCCAATGCCTCATCGAGATCCGAATACGTGACGACGTAGAGGATCGGGGCGAACGTCTCTTCCTTGACCACAGCGCTCTGAGCGGGCATCCGCACCACTGCCGGTTCGACGTAATGAGCGTTCGGCCGTTCATCGGCGAGCACCCGACCGCCTCCGCACAGGACCTTGCCGCCCTCTGCCTCAGCTTGCTTGAGAGCCGACTGCATCGCATCGAACGATGCCGAATTGATGAGAGGCCCCACGAGCACCCCGTCGTCGGTCGGCGAGCCTATGCTCAACGTCTTGTACGCAGCGACGACCTTGTCGACGAACTCATCGGCGATGGATTCGTGCACGATGAGTCGTCGCAGGGTCGTGCACCTCTGTCCGGCAGTGCCGGCAGCCGCGAAGACCACTCCGCGCAGCGCGAGATCGATGTCGGCGCTCGGGGCGACGATGGCGGCATTGTTGCCGCCGAGTTCGAGCAGGATCTTGCCGAAGCGCTCAGCCACGACCGGCCCGACCTCGCGTCCCATCCGCACCGATCCCGTCGCCGAGACCAAGGCGACGCGCTCATCGCGGACCATGGCATCGCCGATGTCCCGACCGCCGATGAGGACGGGCGCGAGGTTCTCCGGTGCCCCCACCTCGGCAGCGGCCCGAGCCAGCAGTGACTGTGCCCCCAGGGCTGCGAGCACGGCGTTCTCCGACGGCTTCCACGCGACCGCATCACCGGCCACCAGGGCCAGCGCGGTATTCCAGGAGTACACGGCCACGGGGAAGTTGAATGCGGAGATGACTCCGACGACGCCGAGGGGGTGCCACGTCTCCATGAGCCGGTGACCCGGGCGTTCGCTGGGCATTGTCTTGCCCCACAGCTGCCGAGACTGACCGAGCGCGAATTCGCAGATATCGATCATCTCCTGCACCTCACCGGCCGCCTCGGAGGGAGTCTTGCCGGCTTCGACGGTGATGATCTTCGCCAGGTCCTCCTTGTGCTCGCCGAGCAGCTGCCCCCACTGTTGCACCAGCTGGCCGCGGACGGGAGCGGGCACGTCCCGCCAGGTCTCGAACGCGGTTTGGGCCGCGGCGATCTTGTCGCTCGCCGTCTGCGCGGTGTCCGCGGCGATCGTGCCGAGGTCCTGTCCCGTGATGGGGGAGCGGGCCGGAAGGCTCGCCGAGGCGGCCGACCCCTCAAGCACGGAGGCGTCCACTCCGCAGGCGCTCAGTCCTGAGGTGAGGAGGTCGGTGATGGTCTGATCGGTGGGCAGTGCGGTCATTGCTGTCCTTTCGTCGTCTGCTGTGTCGATCGGCTGTTTGGCCGGTCGGTCGTGATGGGTGGGTGTTGGGGAGGTCGGTTGGGAGGAGAAGGTGTGCGAGGACTCAGATCACGTTGAGCTCCTTACGCAGCCCGGTGGTGGTGAAGCGTCGTTTGTCCATGGGAGTCACGTCGACGAAGGGGGTGCGACCGGTCATGAGGTCGGCGACGACTTCGCCGACGGCCGGGCCCATGAGGAAGCCGTGACCGGAGAACCCGCAGGCGTAGAAGAATCCCGGGAGCTCCTCGGCCTCTCCGATGAGCGCATTGTGGTCGGGCGTCATCTCATAGAGTCCTGCCCACCCGTGTTTCGCTTCGACATCGCCGAGGTCAGGGGTGCGGGCTTCGATGTGCTCGGCCAGGGTGGCCAGCCAGTTCGGGTCGCGTTTGTCGTTGAAGGACCAGTCGTCGTCTTCATCGGGGCAGCCGAACAGCAGCCCGGCCCCTTCCGGGTGGACGTAGTAGCTGGTGGAGAAGTCGATCGTGAAGGGCATCGCCGAGGTGTCGAAATCGACGGGTTCGGAGACCATGATCTCCCGCCGCAGCGGCTTCACGGGCAGGTCGACCCCGGCCATGTCCCCGATGGGTCCGGACCACGCACCTGCCGCGACGACGACCTGTTCGCAGCTGATCGTGCCCCGATTCGTGATCACCGAGGTGACCCTGCGATCCGTACCGCCGTTCGTGTCGAATCCGGTGACCTCACATTGCTTGACCACAGTGACTCCGCGTTCGCGGGCGGCGGTGACGAAGCCTGCGACGACGGCTTCGGGGGTGCAGTGACCGTCGCCGGGGTTGAAGGCCCCTGCCACCAGCCCGTCGGTGTTGACGAATGGGGCCAGTTCGGCCACCTCGGCGACGGTGAGCATCCGCGAATCCAGGCCCATCCTCTGTTGGAGAGCCACATTCTCGGTGAAGGTCTGGGCACACTCCTCGGAGTCGAGGAGGAACAGGTAGCCGTTGCTGACGAGATCGATGTCGACGCCGAATTCGGCCTCGAAGTTCCGCAGCACCTCGAGGCCGCGGGCGGCCAAGGCGATGTTGACTTCGTCGGAGAACTGGCAGCGCACCCCTCCGGCGGCCTTCGATGTCGAACCGGCTCCGGGGGTGTCGCGTTCGACGATGACGATGTCGCGGGCTCCGCGTTCGGCCAGGTGGTAGGCGATGGCTGCACCCATGACGCCGGCGCCGATGATGACGACGGAGGCCTTGGTGGGCAGGGCTCCGGTCGTGTCGGGGACCCCGTCGGTGGCAGGGGCGGTGGTCGATGCGGTTGGGGTTTCCACGGTTCACCTCGCTGTCTGCTGCCGGGGCGACCGTCATTGGTCGCCCCGACAGCGGAGAGTGCCGACGACGATGTCGGCGTTTGTGTCTTGACTTCATTGTGGTTGCCATCACACTTAAGGACAAGGGAGAGTTTGTGAACACTGTGTTCAGGAAGTCTAAAAAGAGGGGAGCGCTGCCATGACATGGACGCTCGGACAGCTGCGCACATTCGTCGCTGTGGCTGAACTCGGATCGATGACGCGTGCGGCGGACCATCTCGGCTACAGCGTCGGTGCCGTATCCCAGCACATGGCCGCACTGCGCAAGGTCGTCGATTCCGATCTGTTCACGCGGCGCGGTCGCGGGCTCGTCCTCGCCGAAGCCGGGCGCACTCTGCTGCCCAGGGCCCGGAACATCCTCGCCGCACAGCAGCAGGCGGAGATGGCGATGCTCGGCCGGGATTTCCGCAGCGAAGCGATCGTCACCCTCGGCGTCTTCGGATCGGCGTCGACGACGGCACTGCCGAAGGTCGTGCGAAAACTGGCCGAGCGCCATCCGCATATCGAAGTCCGGGCGCGCGAGATCAACGTCGAGACCATGTCGTCTGCCGTCATCGACGGCGTCATCGATTTGGGGATCGGAATCAACTATCCGGCCGCGCCGTTGCCGCCGATGCGCGGGCTTCGCTGGGAGGCCGTGGCGGACGAGGACTTCGGCATCGTCGCCCGCGGGACGTCCCGACCCGGCGATGCCCGAGCTGGCCGAGGCCGATTGGATCCTCCCACCGGCCGAGGAGCTCTTCGGCCGTGCGATGCGGTTGGCCACCTCGGCGCTGGGAATCAATGCGAAGGAGACCCATATCGTCACGGACACCGCGGTCGCGTTGGCGCTCGCCGGAACCGGGCTCGGCCTGACCTTGGCGACCCCGATCATGATGTCGTTGGGCGGGCCCGACGTCGACCTCCATCCTGTCGCCGAGGCGGGCGGACGAGAGATCATCGTGTTGACCTCTCCGGACCCCAGCGATCCGGTCCGCGCCGTCGCCGAGGTGGTCACCGAGGTCTTCGCATGAGGTTCCGGCCTAGGATGAGGGCATGAGCTTCGACCATCAGTGGAACAAGGTACGCAGGGCCAACCCTGACCATTCGGCGAACTACGCGCAGCGGTGGCGTGATCTCGTGGCCGCGGGGCATGACATCGGCGGCGAGGCCCGGTTCGTCAACGCCATGGCTCCGCGGGGTTCGCGCATCCTCGATGCCGGCTGCGGAACCGGACGGGCCGGCGGACTGCTCATCGACGAGGGGCACACCGTCTTCGGTGTCGACCTCGACGAGTTCCTCATCTCCGTTGCCGAGGAGGACTTTCCCAGCGGTGAATGGCACACCGGCGACCTCGCCGACTTCGATTTCGCCGGTGCCGGGATCGATGAGATCGACGTGGCCTTCTGCGCCGGAAACGTCCTGTCCTTCCTCGATCCTGCCTCCCGTCGGCAGACCTTGGGCAACATCAAGTCGACGCTCAAGCACGGCGGCCGATTTGTAGCCGGTTTCGGTGCAGGGCGCGGTTACGACTTCGACGATTTCATCGAAGACGTCAAGGCCACGGGGATGTTCGTCGATCAGAAGTTCTCCACCTGGGAGCTGCGCCCCTTCGACGCCGACAGCGACTTCATCGTCCTCATCGCCGAAAGGCTGTGAGCCGCAGGCGTGGATGATGCCGGCTACGACGACGATCTTCTCGCAGACATCAATGACGAGGACAACGGCGACGGACCCGACCACGATTACATTCGTGCGATCGCCGATGAACTTACGGCCTCATCCATCACTGACCTCGGATGCGGTACAGGAATTCTGACTGACCCCCTGGCGAAAAAGGGACGCCGGATTGTCGGCATCGACCCGGCCGCTACGATGTTGTCGCGTGCAGCATCACGACCCGGGGGAGACCAGGTCGAATGGCGATTGGGCACCTCTGAACTCCTTGACCGCGACGCCGATGATCTGATCATCATGAGCGGAAACGTCGCTATGCACATCGTCGGCGAAGCATGGGAGACAACTCTGCTCGACATCGCTCAAGGTCTGAAGCCCGGCGGGCGGCTCGTCTTTGAGACCCGCAACCCGCAACCCGCAAGCAGAAGCGTGGACAGCTTGGGGCGGACCTAACGTGGTGCGCGAGACTTCGGTCGGCAAGTTGCGTGAGTCCGAATCTGTTACCGGGCCAGACACCGATGGAACTGTCACGCTGAAGAGCACTCACGAGTTCATCGACGCGGAGCGAACCATTGAAACTACTCTGCGACTGCGCTTCCGGTCTGCCGAAACCCTGCGGCGTGATCTTTACTCAGCAGGGTTGCGGATAGAGAATATGTGGAGCGAATGGAGCCGGACTCCTTTCTCTGGGTCGGCGGAAGAACGCTTGATCATTGTGGAAGCGAGCAAAGGATTCGACTGATCACCGGTCGATTCGGGCGGGTGCGCGAACTAAGCTGGGATCGACCAGAGAGTCGATGAGCTGAAGGAGTAAAACCATGATCTTCATCGTTGTGAAGTATGATGTCAAACCCGAAAGCGTCGAGAAGTTCCCCGAGGCAGTGCGTGCCTTCACCGAGGCGACCCGTGCCGAACCCGGCAACCTCTTCTTCGAATGGTCGAAGAGTCTGGAGAACCCGAACGAGTTCGTCCTCGTCGAAGCGTTCACCGACGAGGGTGCCGAACCGCACGTCACCAGCGATCACTTCGCTGCCGGCCTCGAAGCCATGCGCCCGCATCTGGTCTCGACCCCGAAGATCATCTCCCGCAAGATCGACGGCGAAGGCTGGGACGAGATGGGCGAACTCAAGATCGACTGATCGCCTTCCGAGCCTTCAAACGGGGCCGATCGGGCGAATAGACTTCTGCCATGGCGACCAAAGCGCAGAACATCGCATCGATCGAAAAGGCACTCGGCGAACCATGGGCCGACACCCGTGCTCGTCTAGAAGCAGCCGGGGGAGCGTCGGCGAGTCATAAAGAACTCGCCGACGCTCTCTATCCTCAGTTCGACGGCAGAGTCGACAACCACGGCTGGTGGGTCCAAGGCGCCGTCGTCGCCTATGAGCAGGAGATCGGCCGGCGCGTGCCCGGTCAACGTGCCGATGGCACCTTCGACGTCGCCGTGTCACGCACCATCCCCGGCAATCGTTCCGAACTCATCGAACAGTTCGCCTCCTTGGTCGGCGATACCCTCAACGAGGTGGCCCTCGATGGTGATCCCCGCACTTCGGAGACGGCGAAACGTTCGTTCTGGCGAGCGAATCTTGACGGCGGCATCAAGGTCGAAGCCGCCGCCGAGACGAAGAGCGAAGACAAGACGCTCTTCGTCCTCACCACATCGAAGCTGCCCAGCCCCGAGGCGCTCGAGGAATGGCGGGCCTTCGGCAAGGACTTCCTCAAGCAGCTCTGACGATTCCGTCTCGTCTCGGCCGATGCGGTCTCAGCCGATGATCGGGTTCCAGACTCCGAGTACATGAGCCGCTCCGATCGCGACCCCGCAGACTGCCAGGCTGATCACCACCGCCACGGCATCTCGGGTCGCAAAATTCGACCGCCGGCGCCACGTGCGTCCCGGCCGTCCGAAAGCCCGACCTTCCATCGCCATCGCCAAGGTCGTTGCCCGGCGAATCGAGACCACGAGCAGAACGAACACCCCGCTGAAGAGGCTGCCCGTGCGCCGCAGCAGCGAACCGCCGGCGACGCCTCTGGCCCGCCTGGCCATCGCCAGCACCTGCCATTCGCTGACCAACAGCCCGAGCAGACGCGAGGCCGCGAGAACCGAGACCACAACGACCTCGGGCAGACGCAGATGCTGGATGAGCGCATCGGCGAGGTCACGCGGATCGATCGTCGAGGCGAGCACGATGAGCGGGATCGCCAACGCCAGGGCGCGCACGAAGATCGCTGCGGCAGCCGCCAACGACCCCGTAGTGAACAGGATCGGACCGAAGTCGACGACCACATCTCCGGACTTCTCCGCCAACAGTGCAGTGCCCCAGGCAGCGAGCAGAGCAGCGGCGGGCAAGAACCACAGCCGCTTGGCTGCCGCCCCGAGATCGAGGCCAGTCGCCGGCAGAGCCAGCAATGCCGCCAACAGCACCACACCGGCAGAGACCAGATCGATGCTCAACAGGGCACCGACCATGAGGATCAGCGCGACTGCGATCTTCGTCAGCGGATTGCACCGACCCAATGCGGTGGAATGCACCACGGGGATGAGTTGCCCCGGATCTTCAACGGCAACCTCGGGGGAGGGGCGAGTGCGCTGATCGAGACTCTCACTCACCGGGATCACCGGCCCTGACCGAAGAAGCCGACTCGTTGCCAGACCCTCGTTCTGCACTATTGCTGTCACCGAGTTCGAGGAGATCGGCCCCGATGGCCACGAGGAATGCGTGATCATGGCTGACCGCGACCACAGCAGAGCCGTGCTCTAGGGCATCGAGGAACATCTCCACCAGCCCCGCCCAGGTCAGCGCATCCTGACCGAAGGTGGGTTCATCGACGATGAGCACCTTTGGCCGGGGAGCCAACATCGCCGCCACCGACAGACGTCGCTTCTCTCCACCGGAGAGACTCTGCGGATGAGCGTGCGCCAACCCGGTGAGACCGAGGCCCTCGAGAAGTTCATCCACTCGTGCCTGCGAATCGGCGGCAGACCACCCTGCCAGGCGGGGACCCAGCTCGAGTTCGGACGCCACGCTCGAGGTGAGGAACTGGTGTGCCGGTTCCTGGAATACGATGCCGATGCGCGCGGCCAACTGCTTCGACGTCCAGGCGAACGGACGGGCCCGTTTAGCGCCTTCCCGCAGGGCCGCCTCGGCGAGGACCTGCCCGGAGAATTCGGGCAGCAGACCTGCCAAGGTCAGGGCCGTGGTCGACTTTCCGGTCCCGTTCGCGCCGACGATTCCGAGTGCCTGACCGGCACGCAGGCTCAGCTCCATACCGGCCGCTGCGGGGGTGGTCATGCGAGGCCGAGCAACGCTGAGCCGATCGGTGCGCAGCAGAACCTCGCCGAGGCGACCGGACGTCCTGCCGATTCCGTCGGTTCCGCCTCGGCGCGGGGTGGGGGAGTCCTGCGGCATCCAAATGCCGCAGTCGATGAGCACGTCGGTCAGCTCCGGATCGGTGAAGATCTGATCGGGCGGACCTTGGACGACGATGCCCTCGCGGCCGAGGACGATGACGCGGTCGATGTGATCGATCCACAGCTCCACCCGGTGTTCGACGACGAGCATGGTCGCCGCGGTCTCGGCCTGCACGGTGAGCACGGCGTCGCGGACCTCGGTCGCCGAGGCGGGATCGATATTGGCGGTCGGTTCGTCGAGGACGATGACCTCGGGAGCCATCGCATGGATCCCGGCCAGAGCCAGCCGCTGCTTCTGCCCGCCGGACAAAGCCGCACTCGGACGGTCCGGAGGCAGATCGAGTCCCAGCGCTCGCAGGGACTTCAGCGTCTGGGCCTCGATTGTCTCGGCCGGGAATCCGAGGTTCTCCATCCCGAACGCCACATCATCACCGATGCGGGAGAAGATCACCTGCGAATCGGGATCTTGGAGGACCAGCCCGGTGCTGCCTCGGCGAGGATCCGGTTTCTCGCCGCCGACGAGGAGTTCACCGGTGGCCTCACCTGATTCCTCGGGCAGGACGCCTGCGACAGCGTGAAGGATTGTCGATTTGCCGGCTCCGGAGGCGCCGAGCAGCAGCACTTTCTCACCGGCGGCGATCTGTAGATTGAGCGGACCGACCGCAGGCTGATCACGGTCGGCGTGAGTCCACGAGAAGCCGGAAGCAGTGATCGGCAGTGCCATCAGCGCAGGCGGCCGGAGGCGAAGGAGCCCAGCGCTCCGGTGGCTGCGATCGCGCGGTAGGCGAACCAAGCGCCGATTCCGGAGATGACGAGACCGGAGACGATCGCGCAGACCGCGTAGATCGCCTGGAAGCCGAACTGCCATTCGGCGTTGTACATGATGTTCTCGCTCACGGCCATGAACGCCGCGGCCAGCATCCCCGAGGCCGCGGTGACCCACAGGGTGAAGCGCTTGTAGCCGAAGGCGGCGAAGACGAGTTCGGCACCGAGGCCCTGCAGCAGTCCCGAGAGCAGAACTGTCGCTCCGAAGTGAGAGCCGAGGACGGCCTCGACGATGGCGGCGATGAGTTCGCACAGCAACGCAGCACCGGGTTTGCGGATGATCGCCCCGGCCAGCGGGCCGGCAAGGACCCAGAGCCCGGCGATGAGGCCGATCGACGGCGGGAAGGCCTGGAAAGCGAGTTCGAGGACCTTCCAGCTCAGCGCCAGCACCCAGAACACGAGTCCCACGGCGATGCCGAGGACGGCGGTGGTGACATAGTCGACCACTCGCCACTGTTTGGATTTCGGCGCCGCGGTGAAGGCGTGTGAAGGGGTGGCGGTGGTTTTCGGTACGGCGGTATTCGGCATTGTGCCTCCTCTTTTCAAGGAGGGGTGAAGAGTCTCGACTTCCTTCGGCGGTGCTGACCGCATCAGGTTCGAGGGTCTGCAGCTTCTTCTGCACTCTCAGCGCCCCTGACGGCGCTCCCCTGTCGTAGCCACCACTGTACAACAGGGGAGCGCGGCAGCGACCGGGATCGGAAGCGAAGCGGGGGCCGGGATCGGTTATCGAGTATTCACTTGCCGTTCCCTCGTTCGTCGACGGGCTTCGAACGACCGGACACTACTGATCAGTAGGAATATGCGGGTGAACACTCAACGACTCAAGCGACCGCTCAGTGCCCTGTCCGCCGCCACTCTGCTCGCTGCCATGGTGGCAGCGCCGGTGCCCGTTCGGGCCGAACCATCGCTCGGTTCAGGCGGGCCCGGCTCGACCGCGAGCCAGAGCCCCAGTCAGGATCCGAGCCAGACCCCAAGCCAAGGCCCGGGGCAGAACCGAACGGAATCGCCCGCCGAGGCGGATGCGGGAAGCGAGGCGATCACCGATCCCGTGCTGCAGGTCGGGGCCGATTCCATGGCCCGCAACCTCTCGTGGATGAGTGAGAGCTCCGGCGGGGGAGAAGTCCGTTGGGCGCCGGCCAGTGAGCTCGAGGGCGGTGAGCTGCCTGCTGACGCCGAAACAGCCGAGACCACGGACTCCGGGCTGGCCACCGATCTCAAACGTCACTTCAACCATGCGATCATGACCGGCCTCGAGCCCGACACCGAATACGCCTACCAGGTCGGCAGCGAAGAGGACGGATTCACCGAGGTGCAGCAGTTCACCACGGGAGACGTCGGAGGTGACGACGAATTCCTCGTCTTCGGTGACCCGCAGGTCGGCGCCGGTGGCGGAGACCCCGACGACGCCGCCGGTTGGGACCGGACACTGAGTTCGGCAGCGGCCACCGCCGACGACCCGAGCTTCTTCTACTCGCTGGGAGACCAGGTCAACTCCGCGGGCAACCAGGAACAGTACGCCCAGTACCTGGCGCCGGAGGCGACTCGGACGATCCCGCAGGCGACGACGATCGGCAACCACGATGTGTCATCGAAGGCCTACGAACAGCACTTCAACCGGCCCAATGTCAGCCAGGACCACGGCGGCGGTGGCGTCATCACCTCCGGAGGCGACTACTGGTTCATCGAGGAAGGCGTCCTGTTCCTCAACATCAACTCCAACAGCTCGGATATGGATGCCCACGCCGAGTTCATCGACGAGGTCGTCGCCGAGCACGGAGACCAAGCACGTTGGACGGTGCTCGGATTTCACCACTCGATCTATTCGACCGCGACTCATTGGAACGACCTCGACGTGAAGCGGCTGCGGAAGGCGATCCCGCCGGTCGCTGCTCGCAATGACATCGACCTCGTCGTCTCCGGCCACGACCACATCTATAACCGCACCTTCCTCATGGATGGTGAAGGCAAGCCCGTCGAGGGCTCCGAAGCGGGAGCCGAGGAAGAGAAGGAAGACGGACAGACGCTCTACCTCACGCTGACCTCGTCGTCGGGGTCGAAGTTCTATGACTACGTTCCCGGCCTCGATTGGGAAGGCAAGAGCGTCCACAACGACGTTCCCGCGTTCACCCGGGTCCAGGTCAGCGACGAAGCGCTGCGGGCGACGACCTATGAGGTGCCAGTAGGCAGTGCACCGGCCGACGGTGGGCAGGCGCAGGCAGCCGCCGAGCAGATCGACGATGTCGAACTCAGGCGCGCCGAGGCGGAGGAGCCCGACCCGGGTGACGATGCCAGTGCCGACGCGGACGGCGGAGCCGGCGCAGATGGTGCCGATGCCGGCGCGGACGGCGACGACGCTGAGGCAGGAGCGGGCGCCGACGCTGCAGCAGCAGAGGACGGTGCTGAAACGGCTGACTCCGATGGAGGCACAGGCGCGACCGGCTCGGATGCTGACGCTGATGCTGCAGGTGCCGACGTCGGACAGGATGCCGATGGAACGGGAGACGACGCGGACGCCGGAACCGCGGGCGCCGAAGCGGACAGCGCTGAGAGCGGCACGGAAACTGCCGACTCCGAAGGCGGCGCCGGCTCGACCGGCTCAGAATCCGACTCAGGCACCGCGGCGAACGCCGCGGGAACGGCCGATGATTCGGATTCCTCCGGGACCACCTCGGCGGGTGGAGACGGAGATCTGCCCCGCACCGGCGGCGGGCTCGCACTGCCCTTGGCCGCCGGCGCGGGAGCACTGGCACTCGGTGCGGCTCTGTTGATTGCCAGCCGTCGCCGCCGCGGCGCCGGACTCAGCTGATCAGTCCGGCGCTGCTGATCAGCTCGGCACCACCATGACCGGACCCTCGGCGTGGTTGAGGACCCCGCGCGAGACGGATCCCAGCAGAGCGCTGCGGATCCATCCGCGCCCGCGGGTGCCCATCACGGTCAGCTGTGCGCGCGAGCTGATCTCGACGAGGGTTTCGGTGGGATCGCCGACCGGTACCGAGGTGGTCACCGTCAGATCCGGGAACTGCTCGGACAGTGTCGCAGCTTCCTTCTCCAGGCCTTCGGTCAGCTGCTTCTGCCGACGCGCGGTGACCTCGGAGCTGAGCTCGAGGTCGGGGTACCAGTAGAGCCATTCCTCACCGGCCGGCAGCACCACGACGAGTTCGAGCTCAGCCCCGCGAGTGCCGGCTTCGGCAGCCGCCGTGAACATCGCGACCCGACCGGTGTCAGAGCCGTCGACGGCAACAACCACCGGGCCCGAGTCCGCGGACGCCGAGGTCGATCGTTCGGGAACGACGATCGTCGGGCAGTGCGCATGGGCCGGCAGAGCCGTGGACACGGATCCGAGGACGCGGCCCATGAATCCGCCGCGTCCGCGAGCACCGACGATGACGACTTCGGCGTCGGCACTGAGCGTGACGAGCACACCGGCGGAGTTTCCCGGCGCGGTGCGGAAGGACTTCTCACCGGAGTAGTCGCGCAGGAGTTCGACCGCCTCGGTGAGGGTCTTCTCTGCTTCCTTCTTCGCCTTGTCATCCTCGGGTTCGCTGGGGATGGAGGCCATATTCGGGTAGATCATCGTCGGCAGCTCATAGGCGGTGACGACGGTGAGAACGGTCCTGCGACGTTTCGCCTCGATGGCGCCGTAGCGGACGGCTTGAGCGGCGAGTTCGGAGCCGTCGAAGCCGACGAGGACGCCGAGTTCGAGATTCAGGCCGGATTCGGACGAACTGGTTTGAGCAGACATCTCGCACCTCTCGATCGGGGCCTGTCCAACCCAGACGCCGACGACGGCCCCGACTGGCGGTATCGTCCGCGTCCTCTTCAGTCTACCAAGACTGTTCTACAAGATGTAGAAAAAGCGTGCGGCGAGAAGCTGCGTCTCACCTGGGCGCGCCGCGGCTCAGACGCGGAAGCCCAGGTGAGCCAGCGCAATGCGCAGAATGTGGTCCTGGCCGTAGCAGAGCTCGCCCACGATATCGGGACGCAGGGTCTCCTCGGGGGTCAGCCAATCGAGGCTGAGCGCATCGGCTCGCGGAGTGCATTCGCCGCGGACCTCCATGATGAAGCACATGGCGATCGCATGCTGGCGCGGGTCGTGGAGGAGCGACGATCCTTCGGTGGGGAAGTACTCGGCGATGTGGAACGGGGCGATCGCGGGCGGGATGACCGGCAGCGCCATCGGGCCCAGGTCGTTCTCGGCGTGACGCACCAGTGCGGTTCGGATGGTCTCGTGGAAGCGGATCCGCCCGCCGACGAGCTCTCGCCCCAGAGTTCCGTCCTCGAGGCTGCGCAGCAGAAGGCCGATGCGCTCGACATTGCCCGTCTCGCCCACCCGCACGGGGATGGCGTTGACATAGGGAATCGGGATGCGTCTGCGCAGGCGCGCGTATTCCGCGTCGTCGAACCAGTTCTCGTCGAAGTCCAGGGCAGTCCGAGTCATGACCCAATATTCCCACAACCATCCCTCTCTGCAGAAGAGTCTGGAGGCCCTGTTGATGAACTGGGACACGTATCGGGTAAAGTATCTTGATGTCGAGATAAATTTCCGACCGCTCATCATCACGAGAAGTGACGTGGCCTACAGTTGTGTCAGCACTCTCTGACCGGAACCGGTCAAGGACGTATGAAGGGGTAACCATGATCAATCATGAAGTCCGTACCTACAAGAGCTCAGAGAACCTGGCTCGCGAAGATCAGCTCGCCTGGAAGATCGCCGAGGTCGCATCCGATCCGACTCCGGTCGACTCCGACGTCACCGAGATGGTCATCAACCGCGTCATCGACAACGCCGCCGTGGCAGCAGCCTCGGTGCGCCGCTCCGCTCCGACCCACGCTCGCGAGCAGGCCCAGACCCACCCGTTCAACCCCGGCGCCAACATCTTCGGCCTGCCGGTGAGCGACCGCTTCTCCCCGGAATGGGCCGCTTGGGCCAACGGTGTGGCCGTGCGCGAACTCGATTTCCACGACACCTTCCTCGCCGCAGAGTACTCGCATCCCGGTGACAACATCCCGGCTGTGCTCGCAGTCGCCCAGCACAAGGGCATCGGCGGCAAGGACCTCATCAACGGCATCGCCACCGGCTACGAGATCCAGGTCGACCTCGTCAAGGGAATGTGCCTGCACGAGCACAAGATCGACCACGTCGCCCACCTCGGCCCATCGGCAGCCGCCGGTATCGGCGCACTGCTCCACCTGCCCACCGAGGTCACCTTCCAGGCCGTGCAGCAGGCGCTGCACGTGACCACCGCGACCCGTCAGTCGCGCAAGGGCGAGATCTCGTCCTGGAAGGCCCACGCTCCGGCCTTCGCCGGCAAGATGGCCGTCGAGTCCGTCGACCGTGCGATGCGCGGCGAGGGTGCTCCGAACCCGATCTACGAAGGTGAGGACGGCTTCATCGCTTGGATCCTCTCCGGTCCCGAGGCCCGCTACACCATCCCGCTGCCGGGCAAGGGCGAAGCGAAGCGCGCGATCCTCGACACCTACACCAAGGAGCACTCGGCCGAGTACCAGGCTCAGGCGCTCATCGACCTCGCCCGCAAGCTCGGCGGACAGATCGAGGACCTGTCGAAGATCAAGCGGGTCGTCATCCACACCTCGCACCACACCCACTACGTCATCGGCACCGGTGCGAACGATCCGCAGAAGATGGATCCGCAGGCCAGCCGTGAGACCCTCGACCATTCGATCATGTACATCTTTGCCGTAGCCATGCAGGACCAGGGCTGGCACCACGAGCGCTCGTATGCTCCCGAGCGCGCCGGCCGTCCCGACACCGTCGAGCTGTGGCACAAGATCGAGACCACCGAGGATCCCGAGTGGACCCGCCGCTACCACTCGATCGACCCGAACGAGAAGGCCTTCGGCGGACGCGTGGAGATCGAATTCGAGGACGGCTCGACGCTGACCGACGAAATCGCCGTCGCAGACGCCCACCCGTTCGGAGCGCGTCCCTTCGCCCGTGCGAACTACATCGAGAAGTTCAAGACTCTGGCCGAGGGCATCGTCTCCGACTCGGAGCAGGCCCGTTTCATCGACCTCGCCGAGAACCTCGAGAGCCTCGACGCCAAGGGCGTGGGCGAACTCAGCTTCGTCGTCGACGGGCTCGAGCACAGCGGATCGAAGGGCATCTTCTGATGCTCGGCGCACAGGCAACCCCCGCCGAGCGCCGCGCCAAGTTCCGCGAGCTGCTCGCCGGTGATCAGATCGTCCAGTTCCCCGGCGCCATCAACCCGATCAACGCTCAGATCATCGAGCAGACCGGCTTCGAAGGCGTCTACATCTCCGGAGGCGCGTTCTCCGCGGCCATGGGTCTGCCCGATATCGGGCTGACCACCCTCACCGAGGTGGCCGACCACGGACGCAACATCGCCCGAGTCACGAACCTGCCGACCTTCATCGACGCCGACACCGGATGGGGCGAAGCCATGAATGTGGCCCGCACGGTCCAGGAGTTCGAGGACGCCGGAATCTCCGGAATGCACCTGGAGGACCAGGTCAATCCGAAGCGCTGCGGCCACCTCGACGGCAAGGAGGTCGTGACCGCGGCCGAGATGTCCAAGCGCATCAAGGCCGCCGTCAAGGGGCGCCGGGACGAGAACTTCGTCATCTGCGCCCGCACGGACTCGCGCGCCGGGGAAGGTCTCGACGCCGCCATCGACCGGGCGAAGGCCTATGCCGATGCGGGTGCTGACATGATCTTCCCCGAGGCGATGCGCGATCTCGGAGAGTTCGAGAAATTCGCCTCCAGCGTCGATGTGCCGATCCTGGCGAACATGACGGAATTCGGAAAGAGCGAACTGTTCACCACCGAACAGTTGGCGAATGTCGGAGTCAAACTTGTGATCTACCCGGTCACGACTCTGCGCATCGCCATGGGTGCGATCAGATCGGGCCTGCAGACCATTCGGGACAAGGGCACTCAGGTGGACCTGCTCGAGGGCATGCAGACCCGTGCGGACCTGTATGACACGATCGACTATGCGGCGTACAACGATTTTGACTCCGCAGTCTTCAACTTCTCACAGGAGGGTCACCAGTGACCGAAGAAATCAAGAAGGGCCTCGCCGGTGTCGTCGTCGACACCACCGCAGTGTCCAAAGTGGTCCAGGAGACCAACTCGCTGACCTACCGCGGCTACCCCGTGCAGGAGCTCGCCGCCAAGCGCAGCTTCGAGGACGTCGCCTACCTCATCTGGAACGGCGAACTGCCCACCGAGGCGCAGCTGGCAGAATTCCAGGAGCGCGAGCGCGCTCAGCGTGCCGTCGATGACAAGCTCGTCCAGCTCATCCTCGACCTGCCCAAGGACTGCCACCCGATGCACGTCGTGCAGACGGCCGTGGCCTACCTGGGCGCCGTCGACCCCGAGGCCGACACCGAGGGCGCCGAGGCGAACCTGGCCAAGGCCGAGCGTCTCTACGCCCAGCTGCCGACGATCGTGGCCATCGACCACCGTCGCCGTCACGGACTCGACCCCATCGCACCGACGAAGGACCTCGGCTACGCCGCGAACTTCTTCAAGATGGTCTTCGGCGAAGTTCCCGCCGAGGAGGTCGTGCGCTGCTTCGATGTGTCGATGATCCTCTACGCCGAGCACTCGTTCAACGCCTCGACCTTCACCGGTCGCGTCATCACCTCGACCACATCGGACCTGTATTCGGCAGTCGCCGGTGCCGTCGGTGCGCTCAAGGGCCCGCTGCACGGCGGAGCGAACGAAGCCGTCATGGCGATGCTCGAAGAGGTCGGCACCGCCGACAAGGCTTCGGCCTGGATCGACGAGGCACTGGCCAAGAAGGCGAAGATCATGGGCTTCGGCCACCGCGTGTACAAGAACGGCGATTCGCGCGTTCCCACCATGCGCAAGGCCTTCGAGGACATGGTCGCGGCCAAGGGCGCGAACGATCTGCTCGATCTGTACAACACCTTCGAAGAGGACTTCGTCGGGCGCAAGGGCATCTACCCGAACCTCGACTACCCGTCGGGCCCGGCCTACCACCTCATGGGCTTCGACACCGAGCAGTTCACCCCGATCTTCGTGATGGCCCGCATCACCGGTTGGACCGCTCATATCTTCGAGCAGCAGGCGAACAACGCCCTCATCCGTCCTCTCAGCGCCTACAACGGTGAGGACCAGCGCGAGGTTCCCGACAACCGGGGCTGACCTCTCGAAAGGCAGAACACACATGAGACCAGACGGTTCATACCGTCCGGTCGATCTCGAGGGTTTCGACTTCGCCGTCACCGGTGGAGTCGGAACCCTCGTCATTGATCGGACCGAAAAGCGCAATGCCATCTCCCGGCCCATGTGGAGGGCGCTGCCGCAGATCATCGCGAACGTCGACGCCGACGATTCGATCGGTGCGCTCGTGATCACCGGGGCCGGCGGGCACTTCTCCGCCGGTTCGGACATCGCCGACCTCAATGTGCCGCTCGACGACTTCTGGGAACTCAACTCCACCGCCGAGGCGGCCCTGGCGAACTCGCGGACCCCGACGATCGCAGCAATCACCGGCAACTGTGTGGGCGGGGGAACGGAGATCGCCGCGGCCTGCGATATCCGCATCGCCGCCCCGGGATCGATCTTCGGCGTCACCGCGGCCAAGCTCGGGCTCGTCTACCCGGCCGGCCCCACGAAGCGCCTGGCTCAGATCCTCGGCGATGCCTGGGCGAGGTATCTGCTGATCACGGCCTCGATCGTGAAGTTCGAGAAGATGGCCGAACTCGGCTTCTTCCACGAAGTCTCCGACAACCCGTTGGAGGCCGCGCAGGCACTGGGGGAGCGGATCGTGGGACTGTCCCGACTCAGCCAGGTCGGAGCCAAAGCGATCCTCGACGGTGAGCTGGCCGAGGACACACAGCCGCCTCGGTGGCTCGATGAGGCCTACCGGGCAGAGATCACCCGCGGTCAGGAAGCGTTCTTCGCCAAGGAACCGCCGGACTTCGGCTTCACCAAAACTGCCTGGCAGGCCGGTTCCGAAGTCCGTGGGCACGGAGTCCCACGGAGAGGATAAACTGAGCGAATGCGCCTAGCAGTCCTCGATATCGGCTCCAACAGCGTCCACCTCCTGGTCGTCGACGCCCACGTCGGAGCACCGCCCCTGCCGGCCACCTCGCACAAGGAGGTGCTCCGACTCGCGGAGTACTTAGGCGATGACGGATCGATCGATGCCGAAGGGCAGGAACGGCTGCGTTCCTTCATCACCGATGCCGTCGAGATTGCCGAGGATCAGGGAGCGGAGCAGATCCTCGCATTCGCCACTTCGGCGGTCAGGGAAGCTCCGAACGGGATCGGTCTCATCGAATCGATCAACGCTCAGCTCGGGGTCACCCTCAACGTCATGTCGGGCCGCGACGAAGCCCGCGTGACCTTCCTCGCCGCCCGCCGTTGGTTCGGATGGTCGGCCGGGAAGATCCTGCTGCTCGACATCGGCGGCGGTTCACTGGAGATCGCGGCCGGTCAGGACGAATACCCGCAGGCAGCTGTTTCGATCCCACTCGGCGCCGGACGCACCTATTCGGACTTCCTGCCGGACCCGGTGCCCGCCGCAGAAGACATCCACCGCCTGCGCAAGCATGCCCGGGCGCAGATCGGACGTATCGCCGGCGACATCAATCGGGTCGGAGTGCCTGACCAGGTCGTCGGTTCGTCGAAGACCTTCCGCTCCCTGGCGCGCATCGCCGGTGCCGCTCCGAGCGGCGACGGAATCTATGCTCCCAGGAAGCTCTTCCGCCGCGACCTCGAAGGCATCATCGACACCCTCGCATCCCGTACCCCCGAAGAGCGGGCGACCCTGCCCGGCGTCTCCGAGGCGCGTGCCGGTCAGGTGCTGGCCGGAGCGATCGTCGCCGAGGCGGCCTTCACGATCTTCGATATCGGCGTGATGAACATCTCCCCATGGGCGCTGCGCGAAGGCATCATCATGCGCAAACTCGACCTCCTCGACTCTGCCGAGCAGTCCTCGGCGATGCGCGTGGAGACCGTCTCCGCCCTCGACTGAGCCGCCCTCACGGACCTCGCAACGGCTGCCCGTCACGCCGCGCTTCGGCCGCCGATCTCAGCAGGCTTTCGCTACTGGTCGGTATCGCCGTTCAGAATAGCCTGCTAGTTTTTGATTATTCGCCGTAGTGCGCCCTCGGCATCAACCTCTGGGGTGACAATGGTGAATGACAACAACGTCTGAAAGAAAGCGCGCTTCTGCCGATGCGAAATGGTGAGCTGTCCCCGAACTTCCGTGACCAGGCACTCGAGACACTGAAGAAGACGAGCGCGGCCGACCCGCTCGACGTCTTCGTCGTCGGTGGGGGAGTGACGGGAGCAGGATCGGCCTTCGACGCAGCTACGCGCGGACTCAAAGTCGGTGTCGTCGACGCGAAGGACTGGGCTTCGGGAACCTCCTCTCGATCATCGAAGCTCATGCACGGCGGACTGCGCTACCTCGAGATGCTCGACTTCAAACTCGTCGCCGAGGCTCTGAAGGAACGCGATCTGCTGCTCCAGCACACCGCGCCCCACCTCGTCGAACCCGTCGCCTTCGTCTTCCCCTTCGAACACCGCCTCATCGACCGTGCCTTCATCGGCTCCGGAGTGTTGCTCTACGACACGATGGCCACCGGCCCGGCCGCAAACGCGCCGTGCCGATGCACCGGCACCTGGGCAAGAAGGCACTGAGCTCACACTTCCCGGGCCTGGCCGATGACGCCGCCGTCGGAGCCCTCGAATACTACGACGCGAAGGTCGACGACGCCCGCTTCGTCATGACCCTGGTCCGTTCGGCTGTGAGCTACGGAGCCGCAGCCGCCAACCACGTCTCCGTCATCGGCTACCTCCACGACGGCGACCAGGTCACCGGCGTGCACGCCCGGGACGAGATCAGCGGTGAGGAATTCGACATCCACGCCCGCCGCACCATCCTCGCCGGAGGCGTCTGGACCGAAGAGCAGCAGGATCTGGCGAAGGCCGACGCCGGGCTCAAGGTGCTCGCCTCCAAGGGCGTGCACATCACCGTGGCCGAAGACAAGATCAAGGCCGACCCGAACACCGGAATCATCTCGAAGACGGAGAAATCCGTCCTCTTCGTCATCCCCTGGGAAGGCTATTGGGTCATCGGCACCACCGACACCCCGTGGAACGAAGACGTCGACGCCCCGGTGGCGACCTCGCAGGACATCGACTACCTGCTCGAACACGCCAACGCCATCCTCGCCGACAAACTCACCCGCGAGGATGTCATCGGCGTCTACTCCGGACTGCGGCCGCTGCTCCAGCCGGTCGTCAAAGAGGGACAGGCTTCGACGAAGGTCTCCCGCGAACACACCGTCATGGAGGTCGAGCCGGCTCTGGCCGCGATCGCCGGAGGAAAGTTCACCACCTACCGAGTGATGGCCGAAGACGCCGTCGACTTCGTCCTCGGCGACGATGCGAAGGACCGCCGGTCACTCACCGAATCGGTGCCGCTGCTCGGTGCCCAGGGAGTGGGTGCGCTGCGGCGCGGCCAGTCCGGGATCGCAGAGAAGTACGGCTGGGACGAAGACCGCGTCAAACGGCTCATCCGCCGCTACGGCACCCTCATCGAGGATCTTCTCGACCTCGTCGATGAGGATCCCGAACTCGGTCAGCCGCTGGAAGGCGCCGAACGCTACCTGCGCGTCGAAGCCCACTACGCAGCCGCCGCGGAGGGGGCCGTCCACCTCAGTGACATCCTGGAGAGGCGGATGCGGCTGAACTACGAAGCCGCGGACCGGGGGAAGAACGCCGCCGAGGCGGTCGCTGCCATCGTCGCACCGGTCCTCGGCTGGGACGCCGATCGTCAGTCGACCGAGGTCGAGGACTTCCATACCCACGTCGACGCCCAGGTCGCGGCCGAGTCCACCGACGACGACGCCTCGGCGGCGGCCCTGGTCGGGGAGACTCTCCACTGAACCGTGCACAGCGAAGTGCGGAACCACAACGGAATACCGACAACTGAATATCGACCGACCTCGGAGCACCCTCCGGGCCGACTATCGACCGGAACACCCACCGGAAAGACAAACAATAGGAGTTTGTGAGATATGGGCACCATCTTCCTCTTCGAGATCGCCGGTACGGCGATGCTCATGCTGCTCGGCGTCGGCGTCGTCGCCAACGTCGTCCTCGGCAAGACCAAAGGCAACGGCGGCGGCTGGCTGCTGATCTCCTTCGGCTGGGGCCTCGCGGTCTTCGCCGGTGTCTTCGTCGCCTTCAAGACCGGCGCACACCTCAACCCGGCCGTGACCTTCGGCATCCTCGCCAGCGGGGCCGAAGAATACGCTCCCGGCATCGCCGTGACCTTCGGCAATACGATCGCCTACCTGGCGGCCGAGCTGATCGGCGCGATGCTCGGAGCCGCCCTCGCCTGGGCCGTGTACAAAAAGCACTACGACGAGGAGAAGGACGCCGGGAACATCCTCGGCACCTTCTCGACCGGGCCGGAGATCCGCTCCTATGGGTGGAACTTCGTCACCGAGGTCATCGCGACCTTCGTCCTCGTGTTCGTCATCCTTCTCTTCGGCGAGACCCCGCACGAGCTCGGACCATTGGCCGTCGGCCTCCTCGTCGTCGTCATCGGTGCGTCCTTGGGCGGACCGACCGGCTACGCCATCAACCCCGCACGTGACCTCGGCCCGCGCATCGTCCACGCTCTGCTGCCGATCCCGAACAAGGGCGGCTCCGACTGGGCTTACTCGTGGGTGCCGATCGCCGGACCGCTGGTCGGCGGCGTCGTCGCCGGCCTGGCCTCCCAGGCATTCGTCTGAGTACGATCACAGACAACCGAGCACGCTCACAGACAACTGAGCAAGCTCACAGACAAACCACTTCGACACAGGAGTCAGAATGAGTCAGGAAAAGTTCATCCTCGCCATCGACCAGGGCACTACCTCGTCGCGGGCGATCGTCTTCAACTATGACGGGCAGATCGTGTCGTCCGGCCAGCTCGAGCACGAGCAGATCTTCCCTCGCGCCGGCTGGGTCGAGCACGACCCGGTTGAGATCATCAAGAACACGAACGAGGCGATCGGCCAGGCTCTCACCCGGGCGAACATCAACCGCCACCAGCTCGAAGGCGTGGGCATCACCAACCAGCGTGAGACCACCGTGATCTGGAACAAGAACACCGGCGAACCCGTCTACAACGCCATCGTGTGGCAGGATGCCCGAACCCAGAAGGTCTGCGACGAACTCGCCGGGGACGATGGACCGGACAAATACAAGGACCGGGTGGGTCTGCCGCTGGCCACCTACTTCGCCGGACCGAAGGCCAAGTGGATCTTCGACAACGTCGACGGGGTCAAGGAAGCCGCCGCGGCCGGGGACCTGCTCTTCGGCACCATGGACACCTGGGTGATCTGGAACCTCACCGGCGGAGTCAACGGCGGAATCCACGTCACCGACGTCACGAACGCCTCGCGGACGATGCTGATGAACATCGACACGCTCGACTGGAACCCCGATATCGCGGCCGATATGGGCATCCCCGTCGAGATGCTGCCCGAGATCAGGTCCTGCTCGGAGATCTACGGCTACGGGGCGAAGAACGGGCTCATCATCGACACCCCGATCTGCGGCATCCTCGGCGATCAGCAGGCGGCGACGTTCGGTCAGGCGTGCTTCGAAAAGGGGCAGGCGAAGAACACCTACGGCACCGGCAACTTCATGCTCATCAACACCGGCAATGAGCCGGTGGCCAGCAAGAACGGGCTGCTCACCACGGTCGCGTACAAGATCGGCGAGGACGAAGCCGTCTACGCACTCGAAGGATCGGTGGCCGTGACCGGTTCGCTCGTGCAGTGGCTGCGCGACAACTTCGGCATCATCAACGACGCTCCCGAGGTCGAGACCCTGGCCAAGCAGGTCGACGACAACGGCGGCTGCTATATCGTGCCCGCGTTCTCCGGACTCTTCGCCCCGCACTGGGAGTCCGATGCCGCGGTGTGATGGTGGGTCTGACACGGTATGTGAACAAGAACCACATCGCCCGTGCCGCCCTGGAATCCGTGGCCTTCCAGTCACGCGAGGTCCTCGACTCGATGAACCTCGACTCCGGTGTCGAGCTGACCGAGCTCAAGGTCGACGGAGGCATGGTCGCGAACGAGACTCTCATGCAGTTCCAGGCCGACCTCCTCGGCGTGCCCGTCATCCGACCCGAGGTCATCGAGACCACGGCGCTGGGTGCGGCGTACGCGGCGGGCATCGCCGTGAAGTTCTGGAACGGTGAGGAGGACGTGCGGAAGAACTGGCGCGAGGACAAGCGCTGGAATCCGTCGATGGACGACGAGACCGTCGACCGCCTCTACCGCCTCTGGAACAAGGCCGTCGAACGCTCCAAGGGATGGGTCGACGAGGACACCGAAACCCTCTACGGCTGAATTACTACCTGACGGTGCCAGCACCATTGCGCGAGGTTGCGTGGGCCGCCGGTCAGGATCCTCGTACTGTCTGTCAAGCAGGCGTGGCC
>NZ_JBNFOL010000013.1:0-92534 GCF_057364765.1 Brevibacterium sp. LAARM3_SD1
GTTGCTGGGCCGCCGTCAGGTAGTAATTAAAGGGGTGAATGTGAAAGGCCGCTTGGGTTCGGCTTCCCCTCCGAACCGCAAGCGGCCGCGCGCCGTAGCGCGCACGTTCAATACTACACAACTATTTCTGTACCGCGGTACTCGAAACGGCAATTTCTGACAGAAATCTCAGCCGTCTCAGGATCCGATCTCGCGCACGCTCCGCGACGCTCAGTTCGCGAAGTCGTCGGGGGCGGGTTCGCGGGTCTGTCCGGACTGCAGAAGCGCATCGGCACGCAGGGAATCGATCGCGGTCTCGAAGTCTTCGAGCGAGTCGAAGCCCTGGTACACGCTGGCGAATCGCAGGTAGGCGACCTGGTCGAGTTCGCGCAGCGGTTCGAGGATCGACAGGCCCACTTCGTCGGCATCGATCTCCGCGATTCCGCGCGACCGGATGTTCTCCTCCACCCGCTGTGCGAGCTTCGCGAGATCATCGTCGCTGACCGGACGTCCCTGGCAGGCCTTGCGCACACCCGACATGATCTTCTGACGGGAGAACTCCTCGGTGACTCCGGAGCGTTTGATCACCGACAGACTCGTGGCCTCCATCGTGGTGAAGCGGCGGCCGCAGTGACGGCACTGCCGGCGCCGACGGATCGCGGCGCCGTCTTCGCTGGTCCTCGAATCGACGACCCGCGAATCTGACTCGCGGCAGAACGGACAGCGCATCTCTACTCCTCGAACCTGATGTCGACGGCCCGGCCGTGGGCCGGCAGCTGTTCGCTGGCGGCGAGAACACCGATGTGTCCGGCTACCTCGTGCAGTGCCGCCCTGTCATAGTCGATGACCTGGCTGACCTTGATGAATGAGTGCACACCCAGACCCGAACCGTGAGCGGCGGTGCCCATCGTGGGCAGCACGTGGTTCGATCCGGCACAGTAGTCGCCCAGCGACACCGGTGCCCAATCGCCGAGGAAGACCGCTCCCCCGTTCGTGATCCGAGCCCCGACCGCTTCCGCCTCGGCAGTGTGGACCTCGACGTGTTCACCGGCATAGCCGTTGACGACCGTGATCCCGGCGTCGACGTCGTCGACGAGGACGATCGCCGACTGCCGTCCGGCCAGCGCCGTGGCGATCCGTTCGGTGTGCGTCGCCTCCGGCACCTGCACGTCCAGTTCCTTCTGCACCCCTTCGGCCAGTGCGACGGAGTCGGTGACCAACACCGAGGCGGCCAGTTCGTCGTGCTCGGCCTGGCTGATGAGATCGGCGGCAACGAAGCGCGGGTCCGCCTGCTCGTCGGCGAGGATGATGATCTCCGTGGGTCCGGCGACCGCGTCGATGCCGACCCGGGAACGGACGAGCGACTTCGCCGCGGCCACATAGGCGTTTCCGGGGCCGGTGATGAGGTCGACGGGCTCGAGTTCCTCACCATCGTCGAAACCGTAGGCCAGGGCACCGATCGCCTGTGCTCCGCCAATCGCCCAGACTTCGTCGACGCCGAGGATGTGTGCGGTGGCGAGCACCGTCGGGTGAGGCAGGCCGTTGCTCTGCGGCGGGCTGGCGATCGCCAGTGAGTGGGCGCCGGCGGTCTGCGCGGGCACCACGTTCATGATCACCGTCGAGGGGTACACGGCCAGTCCGCCGGGCACATAGAGTCCGACGCGTTCGACCGGCAGGTGGCGGGTGGTGACGAAAGCGCCGGAGGCCAGCTCGGTGCGGACATCGACGGGGCGCTGATCGGCGGCGACCTTCCGAGCTCGGGCGATGGATTCGACGAGCGCGGCCTTGACCGCGGGATCGAGAACTGCGGCAGCCTCGGCCAGTGCGGATTCCGGTACGCGCAGGGTTTCGGGGCGCACTCCGTCGAAGCGTTCGGTGAAGTCCTTCACCGCGGCCGCTCCCCCACCGGCGACGGTGTCGAGCAACTCGGCCACCCGTCGTTCGATATCGGCATGGGTCTCGGCGGCCCGAGGCAGCTTCTGTGCCAGGAATCGCTTGTTGAGGGTCTCACCACGGAAGTCCAGAATGTTCACCCGCACCATTCTAGTCTCCTCGGCAAGGCATCGGTCCTCCGGCCCGAAGTGCGGACCGACCGCAACGACCTCAGACGCTCAAGCAGCGAGAGCCGAGCAGCGCCTTGAGGTCGCCGTAGAGGCTCGGGTTCGGGTCGACACGGATCGACCGGTCCAGACGCATCACGGTCTGCCGCCCCGGCTGGGAGAGGGTGATGTGGACGTCGGTCTGTCCCTTGTTGGCCTCGAGGATCTGCTTGAGTTTCGACGCCATCTCCTCGGTCGCCTTCTCCATCGGCATGATGAGGTTGAGCGGCCGGTCGTTGGGGTCGGTGACATCGGGAATCGTCATCGACATCGCCATCAAAGAGGTCGGCCGGTCATCGGAGGTGCGGATACGTCCGGTCAGAGAGATGACGAGGTCGGTCGCCAGCAGGCTCGCCACCGGTTCGTAGGTGTCGCCGAAGAACATCACTTCGATCTCGGCTTCGAGGTCCTCCAAGGTCACGATCGCATAGGGACGTCCGGAGTTCTTCGACACCTTGCGGGTGACCTGCGTGATCATTCCGCAGACCTTGATCTGGGATCCGTCGTGGCGGTGCGATTCCGGATCGACCACCTCGGCGATGGAGGCATCGGATTCGGCAGCCAGCACACCTTCGAGACCGTTGAGCGGGTGATCGGAGACGTAGAGGCCGATCATGTCGCGCTCGAAGGACAGCTTCTCCTTCTTCTCCCACTCCGGACGGTCGGGAATGGTCACGGAGAAGCCCGGTGAGTCATCGCCCCCGCCGAGCCCGGCGAAGAGGTCGAACTGTCCATTCGCTTCCTGCCGCTTGACGCCGATGACCGAGTCGACAGCCTCCTCGTGGACTTCGACGAGGGAGCGGCGGCTGTGGCCGAGCGAGTCGAAGCCGCCGGCCTTGATGAGGGATTCGATCGTGCGCTTGTTGCACACGTGGCTGGGCACCTTGTCGAGGAAATCCGTGAACGAGGTGTAGGCGCCCTTCTCCCCGCGGGCTTCGACGATGCCCTCGACGACGTGGGCGCCGACGTTGCGGACCGCTCCCATGCCGAAGCGGATATCAGTCCCGACAGGGGTGAAGTGGAGCGCGGATTCGTTGACGTCCGGGGGCAGCACGGTGATGCCGAGGCGGCGGCACTCGTTGAGGTAGATCGCGAGCTTGTCCTTGTTGTCACCGACCGAGGTCAGCAGGGCCGCCATGTATTCGGCCGTGTAATGGGCCTTGAGGAAAGCGGTCCAGTAGGACACGACGCCGTAGGCGGCCGAGTGCGCCTTGTTGAACGCGTAGTCCGAGAACGGCAGCAGGATGTCCCACAGTGCCTGAGCGGCGGCTTCGGAGTAGCCGCGTTCCTTCATACCGCCGAAGAAGCCGACCTGCTGCTTATCGAGCTCGGACTTCTTCTTCTTGCCCATCGCACGGCGGAGGATGTCGGCTTGACCGAGGGAGTACCCGGCGACCTTCTGCGCGATCGCCATCACCTGCTCCTGGTAGATGATGAGACCGTAGGTGGTGTCGAGGATCTCCTTGAGCGGCTCCTCGAGCTCCGGGTGGATCGGCGTGACCTCCTGGAGCCCGTTCTTACGCAGCGCATAGTTCGTATGCGAATCCGCCCCCATCGGACCGGGTCGGTACAGCGCCAGAGTCGCGGAGATATCCTCGAAGTTGTCGGGCTTCATCATCCGCAGCAGGGCGCGCAGACCGCCGCCGTCGAGCTGGAACACACCGAGGGTGTCACCGCGGGTCAGCAGCTCATACGCCGCCGGATCGTCGAGACTCAGATGTTCGAGGTCGAGGTCGAAGTCCCGGTTGGCTTTGATGTTCTCCACTGCGTCGGAGATGATCGTGAGGTTTCGCAGTCCCAGGAAGTCCATCTTGATGAGTCCGAGGCCCTCAGAGGTCGGATAGTCGAACTGGGTGATGACCTGACCGTCCTGGAACCGACGCATGATCGGAATGACGTCGATGATCGGGTCCGAGGACATGATGACACCGGCGGCGTGGACACCCCACTGCCGCTTCAGCCCTTCGAGTCCCTTCGCGGTTTCGAAGGTCTCTCGGGCCTCTGGGTCCGTGTCGACGAGCTCGCGGAACTCGCCGGCTTCCTTGTAGCGCTTCGACTCAGGATCCTCGATGTCCTTGAGCGGGATGTCCTTGGCCATCTCGGCCGGCGGCAGCGCCTTCGTCAGCCGCTCGCCCATCGAGAAGGGCTTGCCGAGCACACGCGCGGAGTCCTTCAGCGCCATCTTCGTCTTGATCGTGCCGTAGGTGACGATCATCGCGACACGCTCATCGCCGTACTTCTCGGTCACATAGTCGATGACCTCGGAGCGGCGACGATCATCGAAGTCGACGTCGAAGTCGGGCATGGACACACGGTCCGGGTTGAGGAAGCGCTCGAAGAACAGTCCGTGCTGCAGCGGATCGAGGTCGGTGATGCGCATCGCGTAGGCGACCATGGAGCCGGCTCCCGAACCGCGGCCGGGTCCGACGCGGATGCCGTTGTCTTTCGACCAGTTGATGAAGTCGGCGACGACGAGGAAGTAGCCGGGGAAGCCCATCGAGATGATGATGTCGAGCTCGTAGTCGGCCTGTCGGCGGACGTCGTCGGGAACACCGTCGGGGTACCGGTAGTCGAGTCCCTTCGCGACTTCCTTGATCAGCCACGAGGTCTCGTCCTCACCGGGAGGGCACGGGAACTTCGGCATATAGTTCGCCGAGGTGTCGAAGGAGACTTCGCACTTCTCGGCGATCTCGAGGGTGTTGTCACAGGCTTCGGGGAACTCTTTGAACAGCGACCGCATCTCTGCGGGAGTCTTGAGGTAGTAGCCGGAGCCGGAGAAGGCGAACCGCGAACCGCCCTGATCATAGGTGGGTTCGATGAGTTTGGAACCGGATTGGATCGCCAACAGCGCTTCGTGCGCCTTCGCATCCGATTCGTGCGTGTAGTGGAGGTCGTTGGTGGCGACCAGCGGAATGTCGAGTTCCTTCGACAGTCGGATGAGGTCTTTCGTCACCCTCTTCTCGATGGACAGGCCGTGGTCCATGAGTTCGACGTAGTAGTTGTCCTTGCCGAAGATCTCGCGGTACTTCCCGGCGGCCGCTTTGGCTTCTTCGTACTGTCCCAGTCGCAGCCGCACCTGAACCTCTCCGGACGGGCAGCCGGTGGTGGCGATGAGTCCGTCGGAATAGCTCTCGAGCAGCTCCTGGTCCAGCCGGGGCCACTTCGCAGTCACCGAGTCCAGGGAGGCATAGGACGATGCCTTGAACAGGTTCCGCATGCCCGTGTTGTTCCGCGACAGCAGGGTCATATGTGTGTAGAGACCACCGCCGGACAGGTCGTCGCTCTTCTGTGATTCGTCGGTGCGCCACTTCACGCGTGTCTTGTCCCGGCGGTCGGTGCCGGGGGTGACATAGGCTTCGACGCCGATGATCGGTTTGATGCCGGCGGCGTTCGCCTGGGACCAGAAGTCGAAGGCTCCGAACAGGTACCCGTGGTCGGTCGTGGCGATCGCGGACATTCCCGATGCCTTCGTCGCCGCCATCAGATCGGCGAGCCGGGCCGCACCGTCCAACATGGAGTATTCGGTATGGACGTGGAGGTGGACGAAGTCCTCGTTCGGCACTGGGCGCCGCCTTCCTGAAGTTGCCGGTGTTGCCTGCCCAGCTTAGTCCATCAGCGCTCTCGCGGAGGGGTTCCGGGATGTTGTTCCGGGCACGGGGCTCAGTTCGGCCGGATGCGGTCGAGTGCGGTCTGCAGATCCTCGGGGTAGCCGCTTTCGAACTCGACCCACTTCTGCGTGTCGGGGTGATGGAAACCGAGCTTGACGGCGTGCAGCCACTGGCGTTCCAGGCCGAGTTCCTTCGCCAACACGGGATCGGCACCATAGGGCAGGTCGCCGACACAGGGATGCTTGGTGGCGGAAAAGTGGACGCGGATCTGGTGAGTGCGTCCGGTCTCGAGATGGACCTCGACGAGCGCGGCACGGCGGTGGGCTTCGATCACTTCATAGTGGGTGATCGCGTTCTTGCCTTCGGTGCGCACGGCGTAGAGCCCGTCGTGCTTCGGGTGCCGGGCGATCGGAGCGTCGATGGTGCCGAGCACGGGATCGGGCAGACCCTGCACGACCGCGTGGTAGGTCTTCTCGACCGTGCGCTCTTTGAAGGCGCGTTTGAGCACGCTGTAGGCGTATTCGCTCTTCGCCACGACCATGAGTCCGGAGGTGCCGACGTCGAGTCGCTGCACGATGCCCTGACGTTCGGGCGCACCCGAGGTCGCGATGCGGAAGCCCGCTGCTGCGAGCCCGCCGACGACCGTGCGTCCGGTCCAACCGAGAGCCGGGTGGGCCGCCACGCCGACGGGCTTGTCGACGACGACGAAGGCATCCTCGTCGTGGACGATGCGCATTCCCGGCACGGGGTCGGGCACGACCTCGAGCGGCTTCCTGGGTTCCGGCATCATGATGTCGAGCCGTTCGCCGGCGATGACGCGATCGGATTTGATGACCGAGCGCCCCGACATCTCCACTCCCCCGTCTGCGCAGATATCGGCGGCCGCAGTGCGGGAGAGGCCGAGCAGCTTCGACATCGCGGCGTCGACGCGCTGGCCGTCGAGTCCCTCGGGGACGAGGATGGAGCGTTCAGTCATGAGAGTCCTCTTTCACACGGGTGGAGTCCGATCCGTCGATGTCGATGCCTCTGAGGCTGACGATGACGAGCGTGACTGCGGCGGCGGAGATCGCGATGTCCGCGACGTTGCAGATGAACAGCGACAGATCGATGAAGTCGACGACGGCTCCGTGCAGGAATGCGGGTTCGCGGAAGAGCCTGTCGATGAGGTTGCCGAAGAGTCCGCCCAGGAGCAGACCGAGCCCGATCGCCCATGCACGCGATCCGAGCTTGCGGGAGATCACGAGGATCGCGATGAAGACGCCGATGGCGATGATCGGGAAGATCCACGTCACGCTCGAGCCGAGGCCCAGCGCAGCTCCGGGATTGCGGTAGAAGGTGAATCCGGCGAGCGAACCGATCACGGGCACCGGCGGCTGGTCTTCGAGGAGGCTGACGGCGAGGAATTTGGTGAACTGATCGATCACGACCACGATTGCCGCGATTGTGAACAGCATGGCCATCATGGCGGCACGAGGTCTTTTCACCCGTGAGGCAGGATCGTTCATTTGGTTCATTCTAGCCCACAGCCGATCGATTCCGACTCAGGCCTGCGACCGCTCGGTGTGCGAACACGACCGAGGCCCGGGTACTCCGCAGAGTTCCCGGACCTCGGTCGGTGATACTTGAGGATCAGAGCTTGTGGTTCGAGGAACCGCCCAGTGGGCCGTTTCCGTCGAGGGTCTCCGGAGCCAGGCTCGTGGAGTTCTCGAGGTCACGCAGCTGATCGTTGAGGTAGCTCTTGAGTCGAGTGCGGTACTGGCGCTCGAAGTTCGAGAGCTGGTCGATCGAACGCTCGAGGGTCGACTTCTGCGATTCGAGGGTCGACAGCGTTTCGTCGCGCTTGGTTTCGGCCTTGCCGACGATGTCGGCGGCTTCCTTCTCGGCGCCCTTGATGAGTTCGTCGCGCTTGCGCTCACCTTCGGCAACATGCTCGTCGTGGACGCGCTGGGCCAGAGCGATGAGACCATGAGCGTCTCCGTCGCCACCGACTGCGGCAGCACCGAGACCGGCACCCGCAGCTCCACCGGCAGCACCGGCGGCCATCGCTGGTGCAGCCGAGTTGTCCTGCTGAGCGGGAGCGGCTTCCTTGACGGCCGGGGCCGGGGTCTCTTCGACCGGTGCCGGAGCGGCAGGTGCCTCGGCCTGAGCCGGAGCTTCCTCCTTCTCCTCGGGTGCGGGAACCGCGGCGGGCATCGCCTGAGTGGCGTCGATGTCCTGAGCCGGTGCAGCGGAAGCGCCGCCGGCTTCGAGTTCCTTCACACGCTGTTCAGCGGTGGAGAGCTTCTGACGCAGTTCGTCGTTCTCCTGGTAGAGACGCCGAATCTCAACGACGACCTCATCAAGGAAATCGTCGACTTCGTCCTGGTCGTACCCGTCGCGGAACTTCACATGCTGGAACCGCTTGTTTACTACGTCTTCAGGCGTGAGCGCCATGAGGTCACCTTCGGTCGATCTACATTCATTACGCTGCCGCCCAGAAGGACGGCTTCAACGTCACATTAGCGTAACACCTGCAGTTTTGTCCCGCAGTAATGGCGTGTCTCGCATTCAATGACGAAGTTCTACGCATTCGAGGCTAACAACTCAGGTATGCCGACAGCCAATTCCCGTGAGCACATTCACCATCTATCAGGTATTCGCACAATGGAATCCGGATAATCGATCGCCGCATTCCGCAGCCGGTTCCAGGCGCCCTTTCACAGTGATTCATCAGCCGAAATCGCTGTGCGGAAGGGGATCAGGCGGAGGCGTGCGAGAGGTTGAAGAACACTGACGCGATGATCTGGATGCCGATGAGCAGGACGATGAATCCCAGATCGAGTGAAACCTGCCCCAGACGCAGCGGCGGAATGATCTTGCGCAGCAGCTTCAGCGGCGGATCGGTGAGTGTGTACACGATCTCGGCAAGGACGAGGAGGAAGCCCGTGGGCCTCCAGTCGCGGGAGAACACCTGGACCAGGTCGAGTACGACTCGTGCCAGGAGCACGTAGACATAGAGGCTCAGAGCAGTACCGAGGATGTAGAAGATGATGGCCACGTGGGTCCCCCGCGCCTTTCGTTGTTGCTTGAGTACTGAGCCTTCAGCCTATCGGCTTCAGCTGAGGACGAGTTGAGAGATTCGCAGGGCCCGTTCAGCTCTGGTTGAAGAAGCTGGCCTGAGTATCCGAATCGGCTTCGTTCTCACCGGCGACTTCGATGTTCTCCGGCGTCAGCAGGAACACCTTGTTCGTGACCCGCTCGATCGATCCGTGGAGGCCGAAGATGAGGCCCGCGGAGAAGTCGACGAGGCGCTTGGAGTTGTTCTCGTCCATCTCCGAGAGGTTCATGATCACGGGGGTGCCCTCACGGAAGGCGGCGCCGATGACCATGGCGTCGTTGTAGCTGCGGGGGTGGATGGTCCTGATGCGATTCATTGAGGTTCCTGGCGCCGGGGTGTCTACGGGACGGATCGGTGACGGATGGATCGGTGTCACCGGTGCCGGAGTCCGTTCCTCCGCCGCTGCCGGTTCGTCGTACTGCTCGGCGTCATCGAAGGTCTCGACGACCTCGCGATCCCGGTGCGCGGTATCACGACGATCGGTGTGCTGGGTGGTCTCGTCCTCTTCTTCGACGAAACCCAGGTATTCCAGCGTCTTCTTGATTGCTGACATGTCTAAAGCTCCTCGGACTTCGGCACTTGCTCACCTGTCGCCCAAACTATCGCACGCGGGCTTCTGGGCCGGTGAGTCCTATGGGTGTGTCGCGGTCTTTTCTTCCTGCAGCCAGATGATCCCGGCGAACCGGCCCGTCCGCTTCTGCCTGCGGTAGGAGAAGAGGTCCTCGGACTCCTTCGTGCAGGTGCGTGAGAAATGATCGATGGTCACATCATTGCGGCGCAGCTGTTCGGCCACGGCTCCGGCGACGTCGAGGGCCGGTGTTCCGGTCACCGACACCGAGGCGGCCGTCGGCTCGATCGCCGCGACCTCGCTCCTCAGCTCGGGCGGGACTTCATAGCAGCGGGGACAGACCGAGGGTCCGATGACCGCGTGGATGTCCCGTGCACCGGCCTCGCGCATCGCCGCCACCGTATTGCCGACCACTCCTGCGGACATCCCCGGTCGTCCCGCATGGACGGCGGCGATGACGCCGGCGTCGGCATCGGCGAGCATGACCGGGGTGCAGTCGGCGACCATGATCGCCAGCCCGAGACCGGGGACGGTCGTCAACTGGGCATCGGCTTCGACCGGAGTCTGCCGCAGCTGCGCTTCGTCGCTGATGAGGTGCACATCGGTTCCATGCACCTGGGAGACGAACGAGAGCCGCTCCCCGCTCAGGCCGATGACCTGAGCGAGAGCGGCTCGGTTGGCTGCGACGAGTTCGTCATCGTCGCCGACGTGGCGGGCGAGATTGAACGAGGCGAAGTCCCCGCTCGAGTATCCGCCGTGCCGGTCGGTGAAGGCGATGTGGGCGGTGCGCCCGCCCGGGATGACGAACCTCGAGCGCAGCATATTACTTGAGGAAGTCCGGGATATCGAGGTCGGAGTCGAAGTTCGAGCTGCTGCGTTCGCCCGGCAGCGTGGCGGGAATCTGGTGTTCCTCGCTGCGGCGCGGAGCGGCTGCGGGCTCCTCGGCTGCCGGCGTCTCGGTCTCGGATTCGGACTCGGCGACGACGGGCGACTCGACTTCGGGCTCCGCCGGCGCGGCGGCCGGGATCGGGGCCGGAATCTGGTCGGAACCGGCGGTCTCCGCATTCGGCGAGGTGTTGTCGAATCCTGCGGCGATGACGGTCACGCGGCACTCGTCGCCGATGTTGTCGTCGATGACGGCGCCGAAGATGATGTTCGCTTCGGGGTGCGCTGCTTCCTGGACCAGGCGTGCGGCCTCATTGACCTCGAAGAGTCCGAGGTCGCCGCCGCCGGTGATGCAGAAGAGCACTCCGTGGGCGCCGTCGATGCTGGCTTCCAGCAGCGGGGAGGCGATGGCGGATTCGGCGGCCTGCACGGCACGGTCGTCTCCGGTTGCGGCACCGATGCCCATGAGCGCGGTCCCGGCATCCTGCATGACCGACTTGACGTCGGCGAAGTCGAGGTTGATCAGACCCGGGACGAGATGAGGTCGGTGATGCCCTGGACGCCGGAGCGCAGGACCTCATCGGCGGAGCGGAATGCTTCGACGACGGAGACGCTGCGATCGGAGATCGAGAGCAGACGGTCGTTGGGGATGACGATGAGGGTGTCGACCTCTTCGCGCAGCGCCGCGATTCCGGCTTCCGCCTGCGCGGAACGGCGACGTCCCTCGAAGGTGAAGGGGCGGGTGACGACACCGATGGTCAGTGCGCCGAGCGAACGGGCCACCCGGGCCACGACGGGGGCGGCACCGGTTCCCGTGCCGCCGCCTTCGCCGGCGGTGACGAAGACCATGTCCGCACCCTCGAGGGCGTCGCGGATGGCGTCTTCCGAGGATTCGGCGGCTTTCTTGCCGATCTCCGGGTCCGCGCCAGCGCCGAGGCCCCGGGTCTGGTCACGGCCGATCTCGAGCTTGACATCGGCGTCGGAGAGGACGAGAGCCTGGGCGTCGGTGTTGATCGCGATGAACTCCACGCCGCGCAGGCCGACGTCGATCATCCTCTGTACAGCGTTGACACCGCCGCCGCCGGTTCCGGCAACTTTGATGTCCGCTCCGGATTGTGGGAATTCAGCCAAGTCGGTTCCTCGTCTCAAGCGCTTGCGCTCCGCAGGGTCTGCGTGCGCATTCGGTCTGTGTTCTCTGCCCTGAGGCTATTGGGCGGGGCAATCTCACTGCAACCATTCTCGCCGGAGTGTCGGGGTTCGGCCAAACTTCATTCCCGGTGTGTCGGGGCCAAACGGAGGCAATCGCAGCGGCTGGCCCGTACGGGTCAGCTCACGGAGGCCCGAACCGGCCGCGACGGAGTGTTCGAGACTGGCTCCGACCGAACGCCGGCCGGGCAGGCCTCAGTCGGTCACGGGCACAGAAGGCACGGAGACATCGATCTCGGTGCGGCCTTCGGCGGCGAGCTGGGCAGCAGTGCGCATCTTGAGACTGGCGTCCGAGGAATCGCCGAAGACGACCGTGGCTTTCTGCTTTCCGGTGTCGAGGCGACCCTGGAGGCTCATGGCGTCCTTGGCTTCGATCGTCACCAGCTGACGGCGCAGCTCCGGCCGCAGCTCGCCCATGAACCGGATGACCGCCGACACGGTCTCTCTGTCCGGCTGGTGTCCGCCGCCGCTGAGCACGGTGAGCTTCTTCGGCGCCTTGTCGACCGTTCCGAGGTCGACGGCGTCGGAGTCGTAGAGACGGTAGCCGGATTCGCCTTCGATCGCGATGACCGGGGTGCGGTCGGTGATCTCGATCTTCAGCGCCCGGGGACCTGCGTAGTGGACCGAGGCCGCTTCCGCTTTCGGGAACTCCCCCAGCACGGAGTCCTCGACCGTGCCCGGACGCACCTGCGGCAGCGGTCTGCCTCTCTGACTGTCGAGCACGAAGTTGCTGACCTTGTCGGTGTCGACCAGCCGACTGCCGCTGACCTGCACTTTCGTCAGTGTCAGCAGGGGTGAGAACCAGGCGACGGCGACGAGGGCGATGAGGGCCGCCACGATGCCGATGGCGATGAGACGGCGACGCCAGGTCTGCCTGCGGCGGGCACGGATGACTCCGGTGAGGTCCGCAGTGGAGTTGTCACCGGCCTGGGCCGGGGGAAGCGGCGCCATGGGCCTCAGCCCTCCAGTGCGCTCAGCAGCTCGGGCCCGAGGATCGTGACATCTCCGGCTCCGACGGTGAGCACGAGGTCTCCGGGCCGCACTCGGGCGGCGACGAAGGGGACCGCCTCGGCGAAGGACTCGAGGAAGGTCACGTTCTCGTGCGGGACCCGATCGGCGATGAGCGCGCCGGTGACTCCCGGCACGGGATCTTCGCGAGCGGGGAAGACGTCGAGGACGACGACCTCATCGGCCAGGCCGAGGGCCTGTCCGAACTCCTCACGGAATTCCATCGTCCGCGAGTACAGGTGCGGCTGGAAGATCGCCCAGACGCGTCCCCCGTCGGTGACGACTCCGCGGGCGGCGCTGAGCACGGCGCGCACCTCGGTCGGGTGGTGGGCGTAGTCGTCGATGACCCGCACTCCGCCGGCGATTCCGCGTTCTTCGAAGCGGCGGCGGGTGCCGCCGTAGCCGGCGAGTCCGGTGGCCGCACGTTCGACGTCGCCGCCGAGGCTGTGAGCCACGGCGATGGCGGCGGTGGCGTTGAGCGCGTTGTGCATTCCCGGCTGACGCAGTTCGACCTTGAGCGCCTCGTCCCGTCCGGGTAGGTCGAGGACGAAAGTCGACCCGATTCCGGAGTCGAGGTCGCGGAGCACGATATCGGCGTCCTCGGAGGTGCCGTAGAGGACGACGTCGGCGCCCTGGCTGCGGGAGTGGAGGGCGACGTCGTGGGATCCGGGATCGTCGGCGCAGGCGATGATCGTTCCGCCCCGGGTCTGGATGCCGTCGCAGAATTCGATGAAGGCTTCGCGCACCTTCTCCGGGGTCCCGTAGTGGTCGAGGTGGTCGGCTTCAACGTTGGTGAGGATGCCGATCGCCGGTTCGTAGAGGAGGAACGATCCGTCGGATTCGTCCGCTTCGGCGACGAACACGTCGCCGGTGCCCAGGTGGGCGTTCGTGCCCGTCGTCGACAGCACTCCCCCGATGACGAAGGACGGGTCGACTCCACAGGCCTGCAGCGCCACGGTGGTCATCGAGGTGGTCGTGGTCTTTCCATGGGTGCCGGCCACGGCCACTGCCCGCCTGTCGACCATGAGCGAGGCGAGAGCCCCTGAGCGGTGGAGGATGCGCAGCCCACGGCGCTGGGCTTCGACGAGTTCGGGGTTGTCCTTGCGGATGGCCGAGGAGATGACGAGGGTATCGGCCTCACCGAGGTTGTCGGCCGAATGTCCGATCGTGACGGTGGCGCCGAGGGTGCGCAGCACATCGACGACGTTGGATTCCTTCGCGTCCGATCCGGTGACGGCGACTCCGTTCATGACCATGATCCGCGCGATTCCGGACATTCCCGAACCGCCGATGCCGATGAAGTGGACGGCGCCGAGGTCGCCGACGGGAACGATGTTCTCAGGGCTCGTGTTCGCAGAGGTCATGTTCAGCCTTCCAGCGCGCGGTTGACGATGGCGGCCATGCGGGCCGCGGCATCGGTGGGGTAGTTCAGCTGCAGTGCCGCCCGGCTCATCTGTGCGAGTCGGGACTCGTCGGCGAGCAGCGGCAGGATGGTGTCGACGACCGTCGACGGGGAGAATTCGGCATTGTCGACCATGAGCGAGGCGCCGGCCGAGACGCTGCCGGAGGCGTTGAGCCGCTGTTCGCCGTTGCCGATGGCCAGGGGCACGTAGAGCGCCGGGACTCCGGCGACCGTGGCTTCGGAGACCGTGGCGGCTCCGGAGCGGGCGACGAGGAGATCGGCGACCGCATAGGCCCGATGCATTCCGTCGACATAGTCCACGACGTGGTAGTCGCTCAGCTCGGCAGCGACCTCGCGCAGTGCGTCGCCCTTCCCGGCTCCCGCGATGTGGAGGACCTGGATGCCGGCTTCCTGGCACGCCGTCGCGGTGGCGAGGAAGGCTTCGTTGATCTTCTGTGCACCGGAGGATCCGCCCGTCACGACGAGGACAGGGCTGTCATCCCGCAGTCCGAGATCGGCGCGGAACGCCGCGCGCTGTCCCTCGTCGCCGCGGTTCAGGTCGGTGATCTCCGTGGGCATGGGCATGCCCACGAGCGTCGAATTGCGCAGCTGCGTGTCCGGGAAGGTGATGCCGACCCGACCGGAGGTGGTCAGTCGGGCGCCGAGGCGGTTGGCCATTCCCGGCTTCGCATTGGCTTCGTGGACGATCAGCGGAATCTTCGCCTGTTTGGCTGCGAGGAACGCCGGTGGGCACACATAGCCGCCGACGCCGACGACGGCGTCGATGCTGCGGGAGGAGATGATCTGCTTGACGGCGGAGATGTTGCCGCGGAAGCGACCCGGGAATTTCAGCAGGGCGGGACTGATCGACCGCGGCATCGGCACCTTGTCGATGGTGAGCAGCTCGAATCCGGCGCGGGGAACGATGTCGGCTTCGAGCCCGTCGGGGGTGCCGAGTGCCACGACGTCCCAATCCGAGTGCTGCCGGCGCAGTTCACGGCCGATCGCCAGCATCGGCGAGATATGGCCGGTGGTGCCTCCACCGGCGAGGAGGATACTCGTCATCTCATTTCCTTTTCTTGCGGGCAAGCACGGCGAGGGAGGATCGCAGGCGATCCTTGTTGGCGGCGATGGCCGCCTCGGCGCCCGGTTCAGCACGGGCGAACGACAACACCACTCCGACGGCGAGGAGCGAGGCGATGATCGAGGAGCCGCCGTAGGACACGAACGGCAGCGGCAGACCGATGACCGGCAGCAGTCCGGTGACGACACCGATGTTGATTCCGGCCTGTCCGACGATGAGGGCGAAGAAGCCTGCGGTGGCGACCTGGACCATGAGGCTGTTCGAGCGCATCACCACACGGACCATGCCATATCCGAGGACGGCGAAGATGAGGATGACGACCAGAGTGCCGACGAGGCCCAGCTCCTCTCCGATGATGGCGAAGATGAAGTCGTTGTGGGCTTCGGGCAGCCAGGACCATTTCTCACGGCTGGCTCCGAGCCCGACTCCCAGCCATCCGCCGGATGCCAGGGAGAACAGCCCGTGGTTGGACTGCCAGGCTTGGCCCATGGTGTCCGCGGCGGTCTGATCCGCATGCCCGGTGAGCATCGCCTGGATGCGGTCGAGTCGGTTCTGAGAGCTGAGGACGAAGAAGGCGACGGCGGCGGCCAGCACGCTGCCCAGCAGCACGAAGTACTTCATCGGGAATCCGCCCACGAACAGGCACACGATGCCATGGCCATGATGACGAGTCCGGTGCCGAGGTCGTTGCCGGCGACGACGAGTCCGGCGGCGGCGAGCACTCCCGGGACGATGGGGATCATGGCGTGGCCGAAGGTGGTCATCTTCCCGGCCTTCTGAGCCAGGATGAAGCCGAGCCATAGGGCGAGGGCGACCTTGAGGAACTCCGAGGGCTGGATCTGGAATCCGCCGAACCCGATCCAGTTCGCATTGCCCTTGGTCTCTTTCCCGAGCCCCGGCGCAAAGACCAGCGCCTGCATGGCGAGGCCGCCGAGGATGGCGAACCAGGCGGCCCGCTTCCAGAACTGCAGAGGCATCCTGCTCGCCACGAACATGAGCACGAGGCCGACACCGGCGAACATCGCCTGCTTGTTGAAGTAGGCGAACGAGGAGCCCGCTCCCCCGTCGTAGGAGGTGACCGATGAGGCGGAGAGCACCATGACCAGGCCCAGTCCCGTGAGCAGCACGACGCAGACGAGGATGAGGAAGTAGGTCGTCAGCGGATGAGCCGACAGGCTGGCGATGTCGCCGCGCAGATGATCCCATGCGTTCCTGATCACCGAGGCGGTCTTCACGAGCTCTTCCCAGTGGCCTTCGCCGGTCTCTTCGCGGGTTTCTTCGACGGCTTCTTCGCGTTTCCGGCCGTGGATGCGGTGCCGCGTGATGCGGATGTCGCCGAGGCGGTCCCGGTCGTTCGTTTCCCGGCGGGCTTCGCCGAGGCGGACGGTGTGGCGGCAGACCTTGCGCCGGACGTCTTCGCTGCGGTCTTCACACCCGCAGGCTTCGTCGCAGTCGCCGCGCCGGCACGCTTCGACCTCGGCGGTGCGGATGCTGAAGCCGACGTCTTCGCGAGCTTGCGGCGGCGACGTTCATCCGCCTTCGCGGTGGTCTGCCGTCCCATCTCAGCGCTCCAGGTGAGTGTTGACGGCCTCGGTGAACAGTTCGCCGCGAGTGTTGTAGTTGAGGAACTGGTCCATGCTCGCGGCGCGGGCGCCAGCAGCACGGTGTCTCCGGCTTCGGCCAAGCGTGCGGCGGCGTCGACGGCGGCCGCGGCGACGGCCTCTCCGCGGCGCTTCGGGACACCGGAGTCCACGGCCAGGGCCGGTTCGATCCTCACGACTTCGAGGTCGGGGATGGTCGCGGCGATCGCCTCTCGGTAGGCCGAGTCGTCGGAGCCGATGAGCACGAGTGCTTTCAGTCGGTCACGGTGGTCGGCGAACAGGGAGGTGAAGTCGGCGCCTTTGGGCAGGCCCCCGGCGATCCAGATGATCGAGTCGAAGGCGGCCAGCGAGGCATTCGCGGCGTGGGTGTTCGTCGCTTTCGAATCGTCGACCCAGCGGATGCCGTCTGCTTCGGCGACGGTGACCATGCGGTGGGCGCCGAGCGAGTGGCTGCGCAGTCCGGCGGAGATCGCCTGGCCGGGCACGTCGATGGCGCGGGCCAGACAGGCGGCGGCCAGAGCATTGGCAACCTGGTGCGGGGCGGGCTGCGAACCCGCGACGCCGGTGCGGCCGCCACGTCGTCGAGCGAGGCAAGTTCGGCCGCCGATGAGTAGCGCTGCGGGATGTATGCGCGGTCGACCAGCAGATCCTCGACGACGCCGAGCTCGCCGGGACGGGGCACGCCGGAGGTGAAGCCGATGGCCTTGGCGCCTTCGATGACGTCGGCGTCCTCGACCATGTGCAGAGTCGTCTCGTCGGCGCAGTTGTACACGCAGGCGAGCTTCGCGTTGTGGAAGATCTTCGCTTTGTCCGCGGCATAGGCGTCGGCGCTGCCGTGCCAGTCGAGGTGATCGGGGGCGATGTTGAGCACGGCCGCGGCGTCGGCGCTCATCGACTCCTGCCAGTGCAGCTGGAAGCTCGAGAGTTCGATCGCGAGGACCTCGAGCCCGGGTTCCAGCACCGCCTCGAGCAGCGGAGTGCCGATGTTGCCGCAGGCCTTGGCCTTGAGTCCGGCGGCCACCAGCATCGATTCGAGCATCGTCGTGGTCGTCGTCTTGCCGTTGGTGCCGGTGATGGCCAGCCATTTGGCGTCGTTGGTGCCGCGGATCCGCCACGCGAGTTCGACTTCGCCGATGACGGGGATGCCGGCTTCCAGGGCTGCGGCGAGCACGGGCTGGTCGGGGCGCCATCCGGGTGAGGTGACGACGAGGTCGAGTTCGCCTTCGGGCAGAGCTTCGACGTGTTCGGGTCCGCGGCGGATGTCGACGTCGAAGACCTCGAGGATCTGCGCTTTCTCGCTGACGTCAGCGGTGTCGTCTCCGTCGATGACGATGACGTCGGCACCGCGTTCGCCGAGGTGGACGGCGGCTGGGAATCCCGTCACGCCCAGACCGGTGACGAGCATGCGCAGTCCCGCCAGCGAGGAGCTCGGTCCGCTCAGCGCGGCCGGGATCTCCTTAGGCGTGGTTTCATCAGCCAATGCGGGCCACCCAATCGGCGTAGAACAGGCAGATTCCGGCGATGACGAAGAGTGCTGCGATGATCCAGAACCTCACCACGATCGTCACTTCCGCCCAGCCCTTGAGCTCGAAGTGGTGCTGCAGCGGTGCCATCCGGAAGACGCGTTTGCCGGTGGTCTTGAAGGAAGCGACCTGGATGATCACCGACAGGGTGATGATGACGAAGAGTCCGCCGAGGACGATGAGAAGCAGCTCGGTGCGCGACATGATCGCCAGTCCGGCGAAGGCGCCGCCGATGGCCAGCGAGCCGGTGTCGCCCATGAAGATCTTCGCGGGCGAGGTGTTGAACCACAGGAAGCCGAAGCAGGCGGCGGCCATCGCACCGGCGACCATCGCGAGATCGCGGGGGTCGCGCATGTAGTAGCAGGCGTTCGTGGCCTCGGACATGAGGTTGCAGTTCTGGGTCGACTGCCAGGTGCCGATGACGACATAGGCGGCGAAGACGACCACCGAGGCGCCGGCGGCCAGACCGTCGAGACCGTCGGTGAGGTTCACGGCGTTCGACACGGCGGTGACGATGAGGTTCGCCCAGATGACGAACAGGATGAGGCCGAGGATCGCGGACCCGAACGCGAGATCGAGGTTCGTATCGCGGATGAACGAGATCTTCGTCGACGCCGGGGTCTCGCCGAAGGAGTTCGGGAACTGCAGGGCGAGGACGGCGAAGGAGATTCCGACGAAGGCCTGGCCAATGAGCTTCGGCATCGGACGCAGACCCAGCGACCGCTGCTTCTTGATCTTGATGAAGTCGTCGAGGAATCCGACGACTGCCAGTCCCGCAGCCAGCCACAGGACGAGCAGCCCCGATGCCGTGGGCACGGAACCGGTGAACAGGTGTCCGAGCAGGTAGGCGAGAACTGCTGCACCGATGATGACGACGCCGCCCATGGTCGGGGTGCCGCGCTTCGTCGCGTGCGAGGTCGGACCGTCGTCACGGACGAACTGACCGTATCCCTTCTTGACGAGCACCCGGATGAACAGCGGCGTGCCGACAAGGGCGAAGATGAGAGCCAGGCAGGCTGCGAGCAGTACGGCAATCATTGGGCCCCCGATACTCCGGCGATTTCGTCTCCCAGATAGCGCAGACCGGCGTCACGGGAGGATTTGAACAGGACGATGTCACCGGGAGCGAGTTCGGCGTTGAGCAGGTCCCTCGCCTCGGCCGCGGTGGCGACCCAGGCCGCCTCGTTGCCCCAGGAGCCCTCGAGGTTCGCCGCATTGAAGATCGGCTTGGCGCCCTCTCCCACAACGATGGTGCGGGTGATGTTGAGCCGCACGACGAGTTCGCCGATATCCGAGTGCGCGGACACCGACTCGTCGCCGAGTTCGAGCATCTCGCCGAGCACGGCGAAGGTGCGACGCGGGCTGGTCTCCTCGTCGCCGCGACCCATCGAGGCCAGGGTCTTCAGAGAAGCCCGCATGGATTCGGGGTTCGCATTGTAGGCGTCGTTGAGCACGGTCACACCCGATGGTGAGTCGATGAGCTCCATCCTCCAGCGGCTGGCCGCCGAGGAGGTCGACAGGGTCGTGACGATCGACTTCGTCGTGACTCCGCAGGCGTGGGCGATGGCGGCTGCGGCCAGAGCGTTGCCGACGTGGTGTTCGCCGATGAGCGCCAGGCGCACATCCCGCGGCTCCTCACCGGGCAGGGTGAGGGTGAACGTCGGGTGGCCGGAGGAATCAGTGGAGACGGACGTGCCGCGCACGACCTGGTCGTCGGCTCCGACCCATTCGGGCAGGGACTCACGCTGTGAGAACCACAGGGTTGACACCTCGGGAGCGAGGACCTCGCGCATCGCTGACACGCGGGTGTCGTCGGCGTTGAGCACGGCGGTGGACCCGGCGGTGAGGGACTCGACGAGTTCGGCCTTGGCCCGTGCGGTGTTCTCGATCGAGCCGAAGACTCCGGAGTGGGCGGTGCCCACGGCGAGCTCGACGGCGATGTCCGGTCGGATGAGGCTGGTCAGGTAGGCGAGGTTGCCGATCGACCGGGCGCCCATCTCGAGGACGAGGAAGCGGGTGGACTCGACCGCCCGCAGCGCCGTCAGCGGGACGCCGACCTCGTTGTTGTAGGAGTTCGGCGGCCACACGGTCTCGGCAACGCCTGCGAGGAGGTCGGCGGCGAGGTCCTTCACCGTGGTCTTGCCGACGGATCCGGTGATCGCGATGACGGTGATCTCACCGTCGGCGCGCAGGCCTTCGATGCTGTGCTTGGCCAGCTGGCCAAGCGCTTCGGTCGCATCGGCGACGACGACGACCGGCAGCGGTGCGTCGTCGATGGTGGGGACGGATTCGCCGATGATCAGGGCCGCTCCCGCCTCGACGGCGGCGGCGGCGAATTCGATGCCGTCGAAGCTCTCGCCTCGGCGAGCGACGTAGATATCGCCGGGTCCGACTTCTCTCGAGTCGGTCACCACACCGGCGGTCAATGGGGTCTCGGGGTCGATGCCGTACAACTCGCCGCTCAGGGCGGTTGCGATTTCGGCTGCAGTCAGTCGCTTCATATCATCTGTGAACTTTACCTGGTTGTGCGCCGCCCAGTCGCATGGACAGCGCTGAGCGTGTCCTGGCCCGGTCGTCGAAATCGGTGACCGTGGTGCCCACGGTCTGGCCTGTCTCGTGCCCCTTGCCCGCGATGAGCACAGTTGCACTGGGGTCTGCCCCGGCAATCGCCTCATCGATCGCGGCACCGCGATCGGGGACCTCGATGATCTTTTTCACACGGGCCCGCCCCGCATCCACCTCGGCGTCGATTCCCTGCCTGATGGCAGCGCGGATCATGTCGGGATCCTCGGTGCGGGGATTGTCGTCGGTGAGAACGATCACATCGGCCTCGCGTGCCGCAGCCTGCCCCATTCCGAAGCGCTTGCCGCGGTCACGGTCGCCTCCGGCGCCGAAGACGATGATGAGTTCGTCGGAGTCGGCGTGAAGTGTCGCCAATGCCTTCGCGATCGCGTCGGGGGTGTGCGAATAGTCGACGATGGCCCGCGGCAGGATTTCCGGGTGCGATTCCTCGAGTGCCCGCGGTCCGGACACGTCGATGATCTCCATCCGTCCGGGCACCGTGGCCACGAAGCTGCGCCCGATCGCGTCGATCTCAGCGGCCGGGATCCCCGACTCGATGAGCATCGAGGCCGCCAGGGCCGTATTCGTGACGTTGAAGTCGCCCGGCAGCGGTGAACGGAGGCGAATGCTCTGGCCTTCGTCGAGGTGGAGTACGAAGTCCGCTTCGCCCGGGGTGTGTTCGATGCGCCACTGGCTGCGCTCGTCGCGCCCCAGAGTGCGCACGGGCACCTGCGCTGCCGCCGCCATCCGCTCGCCCCATTCGTCTTCGATGACGATGACGGCCCTGTCGGAGAATGTGCGGGTGAACAGCTGAGCCTTCGCCTCGAAGTACTCCTCCATCGTGTTGTGGAAGTCGAGGTGGTCCTGGGACAGGTTCGTGAACCCCGCAACGCCGAAGTGCGCCCCGTCGACGCGGTGCTGGCTGAGTGCGTGGGAGGAGACCTCCATCGAGCAGGTGTCGACCTCTGCCGCCCGCATCTTCGCGAACAGGGCGTGCAGTTCGGGCGCTTCCGGCGTCGTGCGCACACTGGGCACGGTGTCGCCGGCGATGAGGATGGCGACCGTGCCGATGACCGCGGTGCGGTGGCCCAGTGCCGCGAGCATCCCGTCGGCCAGATAGGTCGTCGTCGTCTTCCCGTTCGTTCCGGTGACTCCGATCAGCTCCGGCACCGAGGTGGTCTCGTAGACGGCGGCGGAGACGAACCCGAGCACGGCGCGGGGTGCTTCGACGATGAGGGCGGTGACTTTGTCGAGCAGCTGCCTGTCGGCCTCGTTCTCGCTCAGTGCTTCGGTGATGACCTGCCAGCCGGCGTCGTCGGTGAGGATGGCGTCGACTCCGCCCCGGATCAGCTCGGGGGCGAACTTCGCGCCGTGGACGTTCGCACCCGGCAGGGCCGCGTAGAGCTGACCGGGTGAGACCGCCCGCGAGTCATGCGAGACTCCGGTGACCTCTGTCTCGGGATCGCCGTGGACGGTGCCGGGTGCGATCGGCAGCAGCTGTGAAAAACGCATCATTTCCATTCTCGAGCGGGCAGGTCGGGCTTCTGCGTCGACGGTGGGATCTTGAGATGCCGCATGGCGAAGCCCGCGACGTCGGAGAAGACGGGGGCTGCGGCCTGTCCACCGTAGTAGCCGTCACGTGGCCGCTGCAAAGTCACGGAGATCGCGAGCTCGGGGTCTTCGGCGGGCAGGACGCCGACGAAGGAGGCGGTGTATCCGTCGTAGCCTCCGCCTTCGGCCGCAGGCGCCTGCGCGGTACCGGTCTTTCCGGCGACTCGGTAGCCCGAGACCTGGGCGGACTTGCCTGTGCCTTCGGCGACAACGCCTTCGAGTATCCGAAGAGTCTCGTCCGCAGCTTTCTCGCTGACGACGCGCTGCTTCTCCCCGGCCGGTGTCGAGATGGTCCGTCCCTTCGGTGAGACCATTCCGTCGACCAGGCGAGAGGGAACGTGGACTCCCCCGTTGGCGATGGTGGCGATGACGTCGGTGGTCTGGATCGCGTTCGCGGCCACACCCTGACCGAACATCACTGTGTACTTCGTACGGCCGTCCCACTCCTCGTACGGGTGCAGGATGCCCGAGGTCTCGGCGGGGAAGCCGATGCCCGAGGCGGTGCCGAAGCCGAACTTCTTCATGTACTCGTAGCGCTGAGCCTCGGTGAGTTCCTTTCCGGCGATCACAGTGCCGGTGTTCGAGGATTCGGCGAGGATTCCGGCGAAGGTGAGCTTCTCGTCGGGGTGCTCGTGGGAGTCGCGGAACTCCTCGTCGTTCGGTGCCTTCCACTTGTCCGGAACGGTGAACTCCTGCTCCGGAGTGACGAGTCCCTTGTCGAGCAGCGCCGCGGCGGTGACCATCTTCGCGGTCGAACCGGGTTCGAACATGTCGGTGAAGATACGCGAGCCGCGGTCGGGTCCGTCGACCTTGCCCGGAGAGTTCGGGTCGACCGTGGGAGCATCGGCGGCGGTGATGATGCGTCCGGTCTTGACCTCTTTGATGACGATGACGCGGACTCGGCCTTGTGCTTCTTCCGCTGCTCCTCGATGGCCTGCTGAGCGTAGTACTGCATCGCCGGATCGATCGTCGTCTGCAGTCCCTGACCGTCGACGGCGTCCTTCATGTTGTTGTCGCCGAGCGGGATGATCTCTCCGCGCGCACCGCGTTCGTACTGCCGCTGGCCGTCCTTGCCGGACAGCTGCTCGTCATAGGCCTTCTCCAGTCCGGCCTGGGCCGTGCCGTCAGAGCTGAGGAAGCCGACGAGGTTGCCGGCGACTCCGCCGGCGGGGTACGACCGCACCGCATACTCTTCAGCAGAGATGCCGAGGACTTCGAGTTCCTTCACTTCACGCCAGGTCTCCGAGGTCAGTCCTTTGGCAACAGGGTTCCAGCGCTTGTCGCCGACGAGCTTCGGGTACAGCAGACCCGGGTCGGTGTTGAGCGGCTTGGACAGGGCTTCGGCGGCACCCCACGCCCCGACGAGTTTGCCGTCGACTTCGTACTGGGCGACGTTCTGCTGATCGACGACGAGCTGGTAGCGGGAGACGCTGTCGGCGAGCACGGTCCCATCGGAGGCCAGGATCTGTCCGCGATCGGCGGGCAGGGTCTGAGTGACGAGTCGGTTCGACAGAGCCTTCTCCGCCAGCTTCATAGAATCCATTCCCTGGATCGACACGAGGCGGACGGAGGCGATGAGGAGAGCGAGGACCGACACCGCGGCGATGAAGCCCATCCGCCACCGCAGATTGGGGCCTTCGCCCTTGCGCTTCCTCTTCAGTCGGGTCTTTGCTGAGCCCATTGCTCTGTCCTCGGTCCTTGGTGTGGTCGGCGAATGTTTCGGTCAGGCCGTTCCCTGGTCCCGGTGAGCTCGGACTACTTCGGCGCCTCCTGGCTCGGAGCCGCCACGTCCTGGCTCGGGCTGCCCCCGACGACCGGGAGCTTCTCATCCGATCGTAGATTGGGTCGGAGGTCATCACGTGTATCGGCACGCGGGCCGGGCACGACTGTGGGCTCTTTCTCACCGCTGACGTCGATTCCGGGGGCGTCGATGATCTTCCCGGTCTTCGCATCGAGGAATTCCGGCGAGGAATCACGGACGAGACCGAGCTCTTCGGCGGCCAGGGAGATGTTCTGCGGGGACTCGCGGTACGAGTTGTCCTCGATGAGCCGGTCCTTCTGCTCGGCCAGGGCTTCCTTCTCACTCGTCAGCTGGTCGACCTTATAGGAGGTGTTGGCGACGAAGATGTTGAGCAGCAGCACGGCCACCAGGGTGGCCAGCAGGATCCCCAGGCACAGCATCGAGAAGGGCAGACGGGACTTGGGCAGTTCGAACTTGAGCAGCCGCAGCTTCGCCCCGCCCTGCTGACCACCGGCCTCTTCGAGCCGGCGGAAGCGTTCGGTGAAGTGGGGCTGACCTGCGGTCGCCTGGGAATTCCTCACGATCGTGCCTCCCTGATCTTCTGCACTGCCCGCAGTCGGACGCTCGCCGCCCGCGGATTGGTCTCTGCTTCTTTCTCGTCAGCCATTTCGGCGCCCCGGATGATCTCCTTCAGCCAGGGCTGGTGCTCTTCGGGCACGACCGGCAGGTCCGGCGGCACCGAGGAGGTCGTGGCGGCCCGGAAGGTCTTCTTCACGATCGTGTCCTCCAGCGACTGGTAGGACTCGATGACGGCCACTCCCCCGATGTGCAGGGCTTCCAGTGCTGCCGGCAGCGCGGTGCGCAGCACTCCGAGCTCGTCGTTGACCTCGATGCGCAGGGCCTGGAAGGTGCGTTTGGCGGGGTGGGACTTCTTCTTCGTCTGCGGAATCACGCGCGAGAGCATGGCCGCGAGCTGGTCCGAGGTCTCCCAGGGGGTGTCGGCCCGGTCGGTGACGATGATCTTTGCGATCCTGCCGGCCATCTTCTCTTCGCCGTATTCGCGGAGGATGCGGCGCAGCTCGGTCTCGGAGTAGGTCGCCAGCACTTCTGCTGCGGTGAGTTCCTGGGTGCGGTCCATGCGCATGTCCAGGGGCGCCGGCCGGGCGTAGGAGAATCCGCGTTCGTCTTCGTCGAGCTGCAGGGAGGACACTCCCAGGTCGAGAAGGATCGCGCTGATCTGGTCGATGCCCAGGTCGGCGAGGACCTCGGGCAGCTCATCGTCGACGGCGTGGACGATATCGACTCGGTCGGCGAAGGGGGCGAGACGTTCGGTCGCGATGGCGATGGCCTGCAGATCGCGGTCGATGCCGACGAGGTGGACATCGTCGAAGGCTGTGAGCACGGCTTCGGCGTGCCCGCCCATTCCCAGAGTGCCGTCCACGACGACCGGGGTGAGCCCGGTCTCCCGTGCGGCTTCCACTCCGACGCCGATGAGTTCGACCACGCGCTCCAGGAGCACCGGTACGTGCTGAGCTGTCATTCGTGGGTCCTTCATACGGTGGTGGTCGGGGGTGCGCTGCTGGAGCCAGAACCTTGACCGCCGTGGCCCTGCCACCGGGGAAGTGTGTCAGGACGTCCGAGCTTCGGAAACGGGGAAGTTCCCCGAAACTCGAGCACGGCGGGCAAGGATCAAACCCGAGCAGAATCAGATCACTCCGGGGATCACCTCCTCCTCGCGTTCGGCGAAGGCCTGCTGAGCGCCGACGAGGTAGTCCTCCCAGGTCGGTGCATCCCAGATCTCGACTCGGTTGCCCATGCCGATCACTGCGACTTCCCGATCAAGTGATGCGTACTGCCGCAATATGTTCGGGACCGTGATGCGTCCCTGTTTGTCCGGTTGCTCCGCAGATGCCGCTGACAGGAACACGCGCTGGTAATCGCGAGCTTCCTTATTCGTCTTCGGCGCGTTCTGGATTCGCGCGTGCTCGGCTTCGAACTCCGTGGTGGGGAACAGGGTGAGGCAGTTCTCCTGGCCACGGGTCAGTACGAGTCCGGGCGACAGCTCCTCGCGGAACTTTGCGGGCAGGATGAGCCGACCTTTGTCGTCGAGCTTCTGCATATGAGTGCCCAAGAACATGTCGTCTCACCCCTTTCGAAACCCATCGGCTCCGATAGCAACCACAGTACTCCACTTCCCTCCACAGATTCCAGCTTTTCACCCTACCGATGCTCTGAACTCATTGTTTTCCCAGGTCAGATACGTGGAGGAAAGTGGGGAAAATTTCCCAGAGGCGCGTCGTCGGAGTGTCGGACACCCGGAAATCGGGGCGTTCGCGGTGGGGGTGGGCCGCCTCGGCGAGAGCGACGAGAACGGCAGAGATCCGCGAGAATCCGCGGATCTCAGGCGATTCTCACGCCGAGGTGGAGGCGAGTGGGGAGGAAAGTGGAGGGTCCGCGTGGAGGGAAGTGGGGAGGAGGGTGGGGAGTGGATTGGGGACCGCCTCGGGGAGGGAAAGGGAGTGGGGAGGACGACAGAGTGACGAAGCTGAAAGAAACTCGTGTGGCTGGGGTGCCGGCTTTAAGGGACAATGGAGGGTATGTCGACCAGCCAAGAAGGTACACAGACCAATTCCGTGATCGGCGCCGAACACATCGAGTGGGTGCAGAATCTGACCTCGCGGGCACGCACAGCGATGAACTCGGTCCTCGAGGGCAAGGATGAGGCCGTCGGGCTCTCGCTCATCGCGCTGCTCGCCGGCGGACACGTCCTCTTAGAAGACGTCCCCGGCGTCGGCAAGACCCTGCTGGCCCGTGCCATGGGCAAGGTCGTCGACGGCTCCGTGCGCCGCATCCAGTTCACTCCGGACCTGCTGCCCACCGACGTCGTGGGCGTGAACCTGTTCAACCAGGAGACTCGTCACTTCGAGTTCCGGCAGGGCCCGGTGTTCGCGAACATCGTCATCGCCGATGAGATCAACCGCGCGTCCCCGAAGACGCAGTCGGCGATGCTCGAGTGCATGGCCGAGGGACAGGCGACGATCGACGGGCAGACCTATCCGATGCCCACGCCGTTCATCGTCGTCGCCACTCAGAACCCGATCGACATGGAGGGCACCTACGCTCTGCCCGAGGCGCAGCGTGACCGCTTCCTCACGCGCATCTCCCTGGGGTATCCGGCGACGTCGGACGAGGTCGATCTGCTGGACAACCAGATCCAGAACGATCCCCTCGAGACCGCCGCCGCGGTGACGAACCTCGAGCAGATCACTCAGGCGCGCACGATCGTCCGCCATGTCTCCGCGAGCCGGCAGCTGCGCGAGTACATCGTGGCGATCCTCCACGCCACCCGCAACGATCAGGCGATCCTGCTCGGCAGCTCCCCGCGCGGCGGCGTCCACCTGCTGCGTGCGGCGAAGGCCCGCGCGGCCCTGTCCGGGCGCACCTTCGTCACCCCCGACGATGTGCAGGCCTTGGCTCCGTACATCCTCGCCCACCGCATCATCCCCCGCGACGGCGACGACGCGGACCTGGCAGCCGACCTCATCGGTCGGGTGCTGTCCCGCGTGCCCGTCTCGACGAACCAGTGACCGCATGCGACTGAGCACTTCGGGCATCATCTTCGTCCTTGCCGGGGCGGCCCTGATCATCACGGCCTACCGCTTCGCGCTGCCCGGCCTGCTGCCGGCCGGCCTGCTGCTGCTCGGCCTGGTCCTGCTCTCGGCGCTGCTCATCCTGTGGGGCATCCGTCGGGTGTCGATCGCGATGAGCACGAACCTCCACGAGGTGGCGCTGGCTCCCTCTGGTGACCGCTACCCGCTGGCCGCCGAGGGCAAGGAGGTCGAGGTTCAGGCAAACGTGACCAATGTCGGCCAGCTCGCGATCCCCGGCGCGACGATCGACTTCGTTCCGGCCGAGGGGTTCGGCGATTCGACCTCCGGCGATGTTCCGGCGCTGGCTCATGGGGCGTCGCAGACGGTGCTGACGTCCTTCACCCCGAACCGCCGTGGTGTCTCCGGAATCGAATCCGTGCTCATCACGGTATTCGGGCCCTTCGGCCTGGTGAAGATGAAGAAGAAGGTCCACGGGGCCTTCCCCGTGGCCGTGTCCGTGCCGATTCTGCCCGCACGCATCCCGCAGGATTCGTCGATCCGGCCCGCCCGCCTCGACGACGGCAAGGTCCGCACCGGTCACACCACCCGAGACTTCCACACACGTGAGTACGTCCCCGGCGACGATCTGCGGCATGTGCATTGGCCCTCGACGGCGAAGTCCGGCGAGCTCATGGTCCGACACGAAGCCGATGAGGAGACGCTCTATGCGCTCATCCTCATCGACCTCGTCGCCGATGAGGGCACCGAGGAGCCGAGCGATCTCGAGATCGAGTTCCTTCTGGCCGCCGCCACCGCGGCCGGAACGGCGTTCCTCCGGGCCGACTACGAGGTCAACGTCGTCGCTCCCGGACACCAGATCAGATTCAAAGGAGCCCGCGAGATCGACAAGCTGCGTCTGCTCTCCGCCCTTGTGCGTCCGGGCAGGGTCGAACTTCCCTCGCACGACAACCCGAACCACATCGTCATCTGCTCCGTCGGTGATCAGCGCGGGCAGGAACTCGCCTCCCACTTCTCCCGTCGGGTGCCGGTGACTCTGCGCACCCTCAGCGAGATCGACGATCTGACGATGTTCGGTCTCAGCGAGGACCTGCCGGAGTCGTGGACGACCTTCGAGTCCAAGCGATCCCGCGGCGGCACCGGTCGGAGCTCGGCCGAGCCCGGGCCGGGCACCGCCGGCGCCGGAGCCTCTGCGGCTCCGGGCAGCGCGAGCTCGACTCCGCAGGGGGTGCGCCGATGAGTCTCGATACGCCTGACACCCGTCCGCGCGGAGCCGATTTCGAGCCTCCGGCGCAGGACTATTCGGCACCGGTGTCGACGAATGATGAGCGTCCTAGCACGGGCTGGCTCGAAGCGATCGTCGTCTTCGTGGCCATGGCGCTGACCGCGGTCGCCGTGTCGGCCGTGTTCAAGGACTTCGCCTGGCTGTCGCCCGTGCTCATCTCCGTGGCCGTCGTCGTCATCGTCGGTGCCGTCTTCCGCACCGTTCCGGCGCTGCGGTCGACCGGCACCGCGGTCATCGCCCAGTGCGTGGCCGGTCTCATCACCGTGTTCGTCGTCTGTGCCGGGGATTCGCTGCTGCTCGGGTTCATCCCGACCGGTGAGGCCTTCGGCGCGGTGATCGACCTGCTCTCCGAGGGAGTCAGCGACCTCTATGCGACCGCTCCCCCGGCGGCGAGCACACCGGGCTTCATCGCGATGCTCACGATCGCCTTCACCCTCATCACGATCCTCATCGACGGTCTCGTCTCGGATCTGCGGGCGCCGAAGGTCGGCGGTGTGCTGCTGCTCGTGCTGTGGATGATCCCCGTCTACTTCGCCGCTCAGGAGGTGAAGTGGTGGCATGTGGTCGCGATCCTCGCGGCATTCCTGCTGCTCATGCTCAGCCCCTATCTGCCCGCGACCCGGTGGCGCGGAGGAATGACGGCGATCCTGGCCGGCGCTCTGGCTCTGGCGATCGGCATCGGCCTGCCCCTTCTGCTGCCGCCGGTGCCGACCCTGCCGGATCGGGCGTCGAAGGGCCAGGGCGACCTGACCGTGACGAACCCGTTCCTCAACCTGCGACAGAACCTCGGCGATCGCGATGACACGACGCTGTTCCGCTATCAGACGACGGCCGAGGAATCGGATCCGATCCGGTTGACCTCGATCGATGACTTCGACGGGGAGAACTGGGCGCCGAGCCCGTTCAGCCTCGATCCCTTCGCGATCGCCACCGATGGCATGCCGTGGCCCGAGGGGATGCCGCGGGACAAGAACTTCAACGAGGAGACGATCAACGTCGCCGTCGGCGACAACTACGACCAGCAGTACCTGCCGTCTCCGTATGCTCCGCAGCAGCCGAAGGATCTCGACCGCCGGTGGATCTTCGACGAGAAGACTCTGACGATCGTCGGCAACGGCCGGAAGACCGGCGGACTGCAGTATTCGATGGACTATCTGTCCCCGAATCCCGATGTCGAGGATCTGCAGTCAGCGACTCCGGTGTCCGAAAGCGACTTCGAGACCGAACTCGCCGTCCCCGATTCTCTGCCCACGAGCGTGAAGGAGACGGCGGAGCGAGTCACCGCCGATGCCGAGAATCAGTGGGAGGCCGCAGTCATGCTGCAGGCGTATTTCCGCGGCGGCGATTTCGAGTATTCGCTCGATGCTCCCGAACGCGCCAGCGGCGATGCGATCTCGGACTTCCTGGCCGATAAACAGGGCTACTGCGTCCAGTTCTCCTCGGCCATGACGATCATGGCTCGCACGATGGGCATCCCGGCGCGCATCGGCGTCGGCTACGCCGGCGCGGATGAGGGCGAGGACAGCTACGACGTGAGCATGCAGGATTCGCATGCCTGGCCGGAGCTGTACTTCGAAGGCGCCGGTTGGGTGCGCTTCGAGCCCACCCCCGGCGGTCCCGCCGGCGATCCGCCGAAGTGGACTCTCGCCAATGGCGCCGACCAGCAGGAGGAGAGCGACGAGACGGAATCGGCGAGCCCGAGCGAAGAACCCTCCGAATCCGCGTCGCCGACCGGCGGCTCCGAAGAGCCCACCGAGGAGGAGACGAGCACTGAGGCCGCAGAGCCGACCGGTTCGGATCTCGGCACGGTCTTCGGCATCGCAGCGATCGTACTCGTCCTGCTGCTGCTCGCCGCGCTGCCCGCGATCTGGCGTTCGATCCTGCGATCGCGCCGGACGAAGGATCCGCACGACCTCGAAGCCGTGTGGACCGAGGTGCGTGCGCTGGCCACCGACTACGGACAGAGCCTGGATTCGAGTCGGACGCTGCGCTTCAACGAGCTCGTGCTCGCCGGCGCAGCCCCGGCGGCTGGGGCTGCCGGTGGCGCTGCCTCTGAGTCTTCGAAGGACACGGACTCGACCGGTGCGGATGCGGGCTCCACGGAGCCCGAGATCGACCCGAACACCGGTGAACCCGTCCGCAAGTCCGCCGCCGAGGCTGCCGCCGGTTCCGGTGTAACCGGAGCAAGTGCAGGGGCTGGCGGTTCCTCGTCCTTCGATCGTTCGGACGAACGGCTGCAGCGACTGAGCAGCCCGGCCCCGTCAGGACCGACCGATTCGGGTCGTGATGACACCGCGCTGGGAGCGTTCGTCGATGCTCTCGAAGCCGATCGCTACGGAGCCACGTCCGAGTCTCTCGACGACTCCGAGGTGCGTGCGCTCGTCGACGAGGTGCGGACGGATCTGTCGGAGCGAGCGACGCCGGGCAGCCGGATCTCCGCGAAGATCTGGCCGGCCAGCCTGTTCAATCGCCCGAAATGATGGGCTGACGATATCGGTCAGAGCGCAAGCTGACGATCGGCGGTCAAAGTGCAAGAGGCGGTCCTATGGGGCCGCCTCTTCGCTGTCGCAACTCGTCCCACACCACCGCACGGTTTCCACACCGGCACGCGGCGGGTTCCACGGCGCATCGCAGCTCAGTCCCGCGCTCGAGCCTGTCTCGCGTTCTCCCGGTTGAGAGTGTCCAAGGCGATCAGTCCGCGCACGGCGGCTACGGGTCTGACAAGGGGATGTTCACCGAATCGGTAGTCTCCCCCGCGGACCAGTCGGCGTGCCAGGTCCGGTCGCATCTGCCACAGGTGGTCACGGGCTTTCTCCGCGTGATGAGAGTTCGAGACGATGCTGATCGTGGTGGCGGGGGTGAGTTCGCGGTCGATGATCGGGATCGCGTTGGCGATGTTCTCCCACGTCGTCGTGCTCTGCGTCTCAACCACTGATCGGCCGGTGAAGCCGAGTTCCTCTTGAGCGAAGCGTTCGAGGATGACCGCCTCCGGTGTGAGTCCCGTGACGGCTCCTCCGCAGAAGATGAGGAGGCTCGAACGCGCCCTCGAGTCGATCGACCGCAGACCGGCAAGGACTCGGAATCGGTTGATTCCGTTCGGCCGCTGCCCGCGGTTGGCATATCCGAGGACCACGATGATCTGGTCGCTGTCCGTTGGTGTCAGACCCGTCAGGTGAGCGTTCCGAGCTCGATGACCACCGGCACCTTCATAGTCACCAAGACGTCGGTGGCTCGATCTCCAATGGGCCACCTCGGCGACGGCGAAGACGCCGGCGAGGACGACTCCGGCGGTCACGAGCACCCGTGCAACGCTCACTCGCTCCCGCGCAACGTACACGCGCCCCAGAGCAGCGGTCACGTGACCTCGAGTGGGGATTGAAAAAGGCACCCTCATATCGAGAGTGCCTTGATCGTTTCGAGCAGGATCATTCGCCGCGCTGGCGCTTCTCCCACCGGTCTTCCATCCGGCTCATGAACCCGGAGTTGCCTTTGCTGCCGGACTTCGTTCCGGAGTTCCGAGTATCGGTCTGAGTCTGCGCGCACGGCCCGGACGGCTGAACGCCCAGTACATTCCGGCGACCATGAGGCCGAAGCCGACGACGCCGAGGGCGATCCACCAGGTCGAGCTGGAGACGAGCGAGATCGCGAGGATCGTCGCGGCCAGTCCGGCAAGAGCGATGAGGATGCCGAGGACGAAGCGCTTCGCGGAGATTCCGGGCCCCGTGGCAGCGGCCTGGGTTTCCGAAATATTGCGTGCAAAACGAGGGTCCTCACTGCGCAGCTGCTTCTCCAGTTGATCCAACAGCTGCTGTTCGTGATCGGAGAGTGGCATCTCGAACCCCCGTTTCCCTACTCAAGTCTTTCACTCAATCATAGTCTCTGAGGGCCGAAAAAACATCTCCGGGGGTCGTCTGGAGCCGGATTCCCACGGGGTCTTCAGACTGTGCTCCCGCTCACCCGCTCTCAGGCGTCGGGGCGCTTGCGCAGAAGCGAGGCCTGCGAGATCGCTTCGCTGCCGAATCGACGTCTCACCTCGTCGAGCGCGACCTCGGCATCGCGTCCTGAATGCTCCGGTTCATCCAAGGTGGCCTGCCGCCCGGTGACGGCGAAATCGCTGAGGCCCGCGGCCCTGACCCCGAGCAGCCGGACTCCCTGGGAGCGCTGCTCGCGCAGCTTGCGCAGGGCCGGACGCAGCGCCTCGTACATCTCCCGGGCCAGATCCGTCGGCGCCGAGAGGGTCACCGACCTCGACAGTGTCGTGAAATCGCCGAGGCGGTACTTCAGTCCGAGACTCGTGGCCACCTTCCCCTCCGCACGGACCCGGTAGGCGACCTTGTCGGCCAAGCGCAGCAGTTCGTGTTCGAGGACAGAGATGTCCCAGATGTCCTCGCCGAAGGTGTTCTCCGCGCTGATCGAGTGCTCCTTGGCCTGGTGGTCGAATCCGGAGGAGTCTCGGCCGTGAGCGGCCCGCCACAGCTGATGGCCGTGGGCTCCGAAGACGCGTGCGGCCCAATCCTCGTCCACAGCGGCGAGGTCGCCGATGAGTCGGATTCCGTAGCGGGAGAACCCTTCTTGGGTCTTCTCCCCCACCCCGGGCAGCGCTTCGATCGGCATCGGGTCGAGGAACTCCTGGGTTGCTGCCACGGGGACGAGCAGCTGACCGTTCGGTTTCGCCCTGGTCGAGGCGAGTTTCGCCACGACCCTGCTGACGGCGATGCCGACCGAGGCGCTCAGACCGGTCCGTTCCCGAATCTGGGCACGCAGCTGCGTGGTGATCTCCACCGGGGAGCCGAGGCGGCGCACGGCTCCGGAGACATCGATATAGGCTTCGTCGACGCTGACCTGCCGCACATCGGGGGTCACCGCGGCGACGAGGTCGAAGACTTGGCGTGAGTACGAGGAATACAGGCCATGGGACGGCGGGATCACCTCGGCGACGGGGCACAGATTCATGGCCCGCGACATCGGCATCGCCGCGTGCACTCCGAACTCGCGTGCTTCATAGCTGGCCGAGACGACGACTCCACGGCCGCTGCGCCCGCCGACGATGACGGGCCGGCCGACGAGGTGCGGACGGCTGAGCAGCTCCACGGAGACGAAGAACGAGTCCATGTCGAGGTGGAGCATGGTGGCACCGGCGTCGTCCGTGCCCAGTCGGCTCAGATCGCCTCCGGATCGTGCCAGCTGCTTCCGACTCATCTCCTGCCCCTCGCGCTCGTTCCTTTCGGCTCCGCCGAACAGTCCAGGTACTCTTGAAGCATGGTATCGCGCACCGCTGTCATGACACTGCCCATCGTTGCCGCTCTCGCGCTTGCGGGCTGCTCGGGAAACGGGGGAGACAAGGCCGAATCGACCCCTTCGGCCTCACAGGAGACCTCGGCCTCCGCATCCCCGACCGCGGCCGAGGCCGCCTCGGCAGAAGCATCGACCGAGGCCACCGGTTCGGATCCCGATACGTCGAACGCTGTGAAGGATCTGCCCGAGTACATCAAGCCGTACCCGGACTCCGAAGTGCTCTCGGCCTCAACAGTCAAGGCCCATAACGACAAGGACAAGAAGCTGCCCGAGCAGGTGAGCCTCGTCGTCCGCGCCAAGGCCGATGCCAAGGACATCTTCGCATTCTACGAGAAGGAGCTCGGCAAGGCCGACTTCGAACCCCTCGGCGAAGAGATGAAGACGAAGAGCGCCCGCGTGGTCAACTTCAAGCACAAGGACAATGACAGCGTCCTCGTCGTCACGGTCGCCGAGGATTCCGAAGACAAGGCGAATTCGATCGTGACCGTCGGCGGAAACATCGCTTCATGAACTCACATTATTCTGCGACGCCCGGCGACGTCCCCGAGCCCGCCCCGTCCGCCGCACCTGCCCCGCCTGCCCTCGTCGAGGCCCTCGATTCCCCGGAGGCCATCGCCGCCGAGGTGTCCACCCAGCTCGAGGCGTTCCTCGCCGAGAAGGCCTCTGAGTTCGAGGCGATCTCACCCGATGCGACGGCGATCGGCGACGCACTCATCGAGTTCACCCGCGGCGGCAAGAGGATCCGTCCCGTCCTGCTGTGGTGGGGTTTCCAGCTCGCCGGAGGTGAGGTCCGCGCCGGGACCGCAGGCGACGTCACCGTAGGTCTGGCTCAGGCAGCCGGTTCGCTCGAGCTGCTCCACGCCGCCGCGCTCATCCACGATGATGTCATCGACAATTCGGACACCCGCCGCGGTCGGCCCGCCCTGCACCGTCAGTTCGAGACCCGCCATCAGTCCTCCGGATTCCACGGCGACGGTGCCTCATTCGGCGTCTCCGCCTCCATCGTCATCGGCGATATCTGCCTGGCGCTGAGCGAGGAGCTCTTCGAACGGTCGCAGGATGCCCTGGGCGACAGCCACTCGGCCCGCGAGCTGCGCGGAATCGTGCGCCGCGATGTCATGGTCGGCCAGTACCTCGATGTGCTCGCCGAGGTCATCCCCCTCAGCGACGATCGGATCGCCGACCGCGCGTGGGAGGTGCTCAGCTATAAGTCCGCGAAGTATTCGGTCGAGCAGCCGCTCCTCCTCGGCGCGGCCCTGGCGGGAGCGGACAGCCGGCAGCTCGAGGAGATCTCCGGCTTCGGTCTTCCCCTCGGACAGGCCTTCCAGCTGCGCGACGATGTCCTCGGCATCGCCGGCGACCCGGAAGCCACCGGCAAGCCTGCCGGAGACGACATCCGCGAGGGCAAGCGGACCGTCCTCATCGCCGAGACCGCTGCCCGGATCTCGGCCGACCAGCTCGAGGTCCTCGCCTCACGCTTGGGCGATTCGGAGCTCACCGACGCCGAGGTGGCCGAATGCGTTGACATGATCACGGACTCGGGAGGCCTCGCCGCCGTCGAATCCTTCATCGCGGACAAGCACGCCCACGCGGCGACGGTCGTCGACACGTGGGCGGAAGGTGCCGCAGGTGCAGCATCGGCGGAACGGTCGGCCGCCTCGGCGCGGGTGCGCATCGGATCGGCCGCGCAGGAACGACTCAAGGGATTCGCGACAGCCCTGAGCTACCGCTCCAGCTGAGTCCGCCGAACCGCTCCAGCTGAACCCGCAGGTCAGAACGGCAACGTCGAACGGCAGATCAGAACGCGAGGGCCTGCGCGCGGCGGCGCACTTCCTTCTTGTTGCCGGCGCGAAGCAGGTCGATGGGTCGGCCGGGCAGGGACTCGTCGTGGGTGAAGAGCCACACGATGGCTTCTTCGTAGTCGAACCCGGCATCGTAGAGAGTGTGCAGGGTGCCCTTGAGCGGCTTGACGACCTCACCGTCGACGAAGAAGGCCAACGGAACCCGCAGGACCTTCGGATCACCGATCTTGATTCCGCAGATGGCGCCGTCTTCGAGCAGCCTCCGCACCTGGGAGATGCCGAGTCCGGTGAGTTCTGCGATGTCGGGCAGCGGGGCCCAGTCCTGGACGAGTTCTTCGGTATTCACGCCCTCAAGCGTAGCAATATTCGACAGAAACACCCCGCCATGCGGTGCGGAATGCTCGGGTCGGGCCCGCCTACTCGTTAGGCTGGGGACCGTAGCTTCCCCACTCGACATGAAGTCAACAGGTGACAGATGACACGACCGCGACGGCACAACCCCATCACCGCCGCTCCTGACATCCGCGCCGCATCGAAGGTGAATTCGACCGGTCCGATCCCAGGAGCCGAACGGGTCGACCCCGAAAACGAATTCCCCACCGAGGTGGCCCCCACCACCGATTCCCTCGACGAGAACGCAACGGCCGCCTCGGCGACAACGCCGGACCCGGGCTCGCCCGCGTCCGCTGACGATATCGCGGCCGCCGACGATCGGCCCGACGACGGCGTCGATGACGCATCCGACCGTGCTTCCACTGACGACAGAACAGCTTCTGCGAACACCGCGGCCGCGACCACCGGACCGCAGTGGATCTCGGGCACCGCGAGTGCGACCGTTCCCGTCACCCACGGCGGTCGCACGTACAAGGTCAAGCAGGGCGACACCCTCTACGGTGTGGCCAGCAAGCACGGCGTCTCCGTGCCCGCACTGGCCGAGCTCAACCGCATCTCGCCGCGTCAGAATCTCCACCAGGGCCAGGTTCTGTCTCTGCCGGAGAAGAACGACCTGCCCGATGATGATCCCTCGCACGTCGTCGCCCCCGGAGAGACCCTGCAGGGGATCGCCGCGCGGCACGGAATCTCACCGGCGACTCTGCGCCAAGCCAACGCCATGGGTGATGATTCGTTCATCACGGTCGGCGAGCTCCTCCTGCTGCGCCCGTCGAAGGCGCGCCCGCGTCGCACGGCGGCCGAACCGCCGCGTGATATCCCCCGCGTCGCCGCCAGCGCCCAGGTCGAGGGCATCCGCCCCTCCGTGCTCCACGCGGCGCGGCTGAACAAATACACTCTGCTGCACCGTCGCCATCCGGCCCCGGCACAGGCGAAGCTGCTCGTCGCCTCGCTGGCTCTCGAGCTCGGTGCCGACCCTGCCCTCATGCAGGCTGTCGCCGCTCAGGAGTCCGGTTTCCAGCACACGACCGTCTCGGCCGGCAACGCGATCGGCATCATGCAGATCACTCCCCGTTCCGGCCGTTGGGCCTCCGATATCGTCGGTCGCGGACTCGATCTGCTCGACATCGAGGACAATATCGTCGCCGGCACCGTCATCCTCGGCTGGCTCGTCGAAACCGCGCAGTCGGAGAATGAGGCCATCGCCGGCTACTACCAGGACCTGCGCTCGGTTCGCGCCGACGGGCTGCTGCCGGAGACGAAGGCCTTCGTCCGCGGCGTCCAGATGCAGCGTGCGCGACTGAAGGAGGCCCTGTGAACGCCCGCCGAGATCCCCTCATCGGCACGGTGCTCAACGACCGCTACCGCATCGATGCCAAGATCGCCCGCGGCGGTATGGCCATGGTCTACCGCGGCACCGATCTGCGTCTCGATCGTGAGATCGCGATCAAGGTCATGCATGAGCACCTCATCTCCGATGACACCTTCGTCGAACGCTTCCGCCGGGAGGCGATCAACGCCGGTCGCCTCACCCACCCGAACCTCGTGGCCATCCACGATCAGGCGCGTGACGGCGACGTCGTCTACCTCGTCATGGAGTACCTGCCCTCGGTGACGCTGCGCCGTGAGCTCAAGCACCGCGGCACCTTCACTCCCAGACAGGCGATCGTCGTCCTCGACGCGATCCTCGCCGCGCTCGAGGCCGTGCATTCGACAGGGATCATCCACCGTGATCTCAAGCCCGACAATGTGCTGCTGGGCACCGACGGTCAGGTCAAGCTCGCCGACTTCGGTCTGGCCCGTGCCGTGACCACGGCGACGACGACGAAGACCCTCATCGGCACCGTCGGCTATGTCGCTCCCGAGCTCGTCACCAGAGCCGGCGCCGATGCACGTACCGATCTGTACACGGTCGGCATCATGTTCTACGAGATGCTCACCGGCGCTCAGCCCTATACCGACGATGTGCCGATCCAGGTCGCCTACCGTCACGTCCACGACACGGTTCCGCCGCCGTCGGACGTCGTTGCCCGCCTCAGCCCGCGTCTGGACGCGCTTGTGCTGTGGGCGACGTCGAAGGACCCTGAGGACCGCCCTGCCGATGCCGCCGAATTCCGCCTGGCGTTGGCCGAAGCACGTGCGGAGATGAGCGAGGCCGAACTCGACCTCGGAGATCCGCAGATCGCCGCCGGCGAGCACTCCCCCGTGCTCACCGCGAGCATCGATCTCGGCGAAGTGGTCCCGAAGGAGAAGCGCTCCCGCACCGACGAGATCCCATACCTCGAGGACGAGGAAGAGGACCCCACCGACGCCGAGGCGGCCGCAGCCGAAGACTCGAACGATGACGAGCACGGTGACGCCTCCTCAGGCGACGGCTCCGGTACGTCCGGAACCGATGACGATGATCAGTCGAAGGACGAATCGACCGGCACCGGCGCGAAGACCGGTGCCGGAGTCGCGGCGGCTGCCGCCGGAATCGGCGGAGTCACCGCTGCTGCCGTCACGGCCGGATCAGACGACGATTCCGACGGCGAGGCATCGTCCGATCACCAGTCGAAAGATGAATCGGACGCGGACGCATCTGCCGAGAGTGACGGTTCCGACGACCGGGACGAGTCCGCGGATCATGACGTCTCGCACGCAGCGGTCGTCGGCACTGATGCCGACAGCGACGATCACGATGATCGTGACGGCAAGGACAAGGCCGCGGTCGTCGCCGGCTCCGCGGCCGCCTCGGCGGGGGCATCCCCGGTCCGACGTCGCCGACGTCGCGTCCTCACCGGACTCGTCGCCGTGGTCGCCGTCCTCGCTCTCGTCGCCTGGTTCGTCGTGGCGAACCTGCCTGCTCCGACGTCCATCGTCCCCGGTGAGCTCGCCGGAAAACCCGTCGAGGAGGTCACCTCGCAATTGGAGGACAACGACCTCAAGGCCGAGCCCAAGGAAGTCTTCGACGACAAGGTGCCCGCCGGGACGGTCATCGGCACCGAACCCGTCAGCGGTGCCGAGCTCGCCCCCGAGTCATCTGTCACGGTCGTCGTGTCCAAGGGTGAGGAGAAGTTCGCGGTTCCCAAGCTCGAAGGCGTGAGCCGCGACGAGGCAGAAGCAGCACTGAAGAAGGTCAACCTCGAAGTCGGCAAGGTCGATGAGGAGTACAGCGACACGGTCGCCAAGGACACCGTCATCTCAGCTTCGCAGAAGCCCGGGACGAAGCTGTCGAAGGGTGAGAAGATCAACCTCGTCGTCTCCAAGGGCGTCGCCCCGATTCCGGTTCCCAACGTCGAGGGCCTGACCTTCGACGCCGCCTATGCGACCTTGGCCAAGCGCGGATTCCGCGTCGGCAAGGACGAGGTGTTCTCCGATGACGTGCCCAAGGGCAAGGTCGTCTCGCAGTTCCCGAAGAGCACCGAGGCGAAGCCGGCGAACTCGCTCATCATCGTCCGCGTGTCCAAGGGCAAGGAGAAGAAGGAAGACTCCGAGAAGAAGGACGACAAGAAGGACGAGAAGAAGGACGAGGACAAAGACAAGTAGGTTTCGTCTAAGTCACGTCGGTCAGACGAACGACTCGTCGCTCATACAGATGCCGGGGGCTCCGCAGATATTCTGCGGAGCCCCCGGCATTATGCGTCGGTAGCAGCTGCTACTTCCGGCGAGTGAGGTACTCGGCGACCTGGAAAGCCATCTCCAGCGACTGGTCGTGGTTGAGGCGCGGGTCGACGAGGGTCTCGTAGCGGCGACGCAGACCTTCGTCGTCGATCTCGGTGGCTCCGCCCATGATCTCCGTGACGTCATCGCCGGTGAGTTCGATGTGGAGTCCGCCGGGGATCGTTCCTGCATCCTGGTGCGCATTGAAGAACCCTTCGACCTCGGCCATGACATCTTCGAAGCGACGGGTCTTGTACCCGGTGTTCGAGGTGATCGTATTTCCGTGCATCGGGTCGCAGACCCAGGTCACGTGCGGAAGTCGGTCGCCGATTCCCGACAGGAGAGCCGGCAGCGACTCACCGATCTGTCCGGCACCCATGCGGGTGACGAAGGTCAGGCGGCCGGGCTCGGCATCCGGATCGAGCTTCTCGGCCAGGGCCAGAGCGTCGTCGGCCGTAGCCGTGGGGCCGAGTTTCACACCGATGGGGTTGCGCACCTTCGACAGGAAGTCCACATGGGCACCGTCGATCTCGCGGGTGCGCTCACCGATCCACAGGAAGTGGCCGGACACGTCGTAGGCTTCGCCGGTGCGCGAGTCGATGCGGGTCAGTGCACGTTCGTATTCGAGCAGCAGCGCCTCGTGGGCAGCGTAGAACTCGGTGGTCTTGAGGGCATCGAAGTCGGCTCCGCAGGCATCCATGAAGCGGATGGCGCGATCGATTTCGGCAGCGGTCTGTTCGTAGCGCTGGTAGCCGGGGTTCGATGCGAGGAAACCGCGGTTCCAGTCGTGGACGAACCGCAGATCGGCGAAACCGCCCTGGGTGAACGCACGGATGAGGTTCAGCGTGGATGCGGAGATGTGGTACGCCTTGAGCAGACGCTCCGGATCGTGGCGGCGGGATTCCTCGGTGAACTCGTAGCCGTTGACGATGTCGCCGCGGAACGACGGCAGGGTGACTCCGTCACGGGTCTCCATATCGGCCGAACGCGGCTTCGCGAACTGACCGGCCATGCGGCCGATCTTCACCACGGGCATCGATCCGCCGTAGGTGAGCACGGCCGCCATCTGCAGAACGGTCTGCACACGGGCGCGGATCTTGTCCGCCTGGGCTCCGTCGAAGGATTCGGCGCAGTCCCCTCCGGCGAGGACGAAGGCCTCTCCGCGCGAGGCGGCGGCGATCCGCTGCTTGAGCACATCGGCTTCACCGGCGAAGACCAGCGGAGGCGAATTGCGCAGATCGGTGAGCACCTCGTCGAGCGCGGCGCTGTCGAGATACGTCGGCTGCTGCTTCGGGTCCATCTCTCGCCAGTCGTCGAGACCGCGGAGATTGTCGTGGCCGGCAGCGGCGATTTCTCGGTTGGACAGAACCGGATCGGTGTGGAGACTCACTGTTTCACTTTCATGGGTTTTCGGTGCCGGTCTCGAAGTCCTCGGCCGAGACGTTGTCGAGGAAGTCTCTGAACTGGGCGACTTCCTCTTCATCGGCCTCGGGGGCTTCGATTCCGGACTCTTCGAGCAATTGTGTTTCGACGAAGACGGGGCAGTGCGCTGTCAGCGCCAGGGTCACCGCGTCCGAGGGGCGCGCGGAGATCGACTTCCCGTCATTCGTGTGCAGCTCGGCCAGGAAGATCTGACCATCCTTGCCGGTGATCGTCACGTCCTGCAGCTCGGCGCCGTACTTCTCGAGGACGTCAAGCAGCAGAGCGTGGGACATGGGACGCGGCGGGGTCAGTCCCCGCTGCGCGATCGACAGCGCATTGGCCTCGATCGCTCCGACCCAGATCGGCAGATAGTACGCGGGTTCGCTGGCCTTGAGCAGCAGAATCGGTTGGTTGGCGGGCATTTCGATGCGGACGCCGACAACCTCGACTTCAACTTTTGACATTATCCCCCGGTCAGGAGCGCGGACGCTGCTGGAAGATCATTCGGAACTTGCCGATCTGCACATCGGCTCCGTTCTGCAGTTCGATGGAGTCGATGAGCTGACGACCCACATAGGTGCCGTTGAGCGAACCCGTGTCGCGCAGCGTGAAGCCGCTGGGCGTGCGGATGAACTCGGCATGCTTGCGCGAGACGGTGACGTCGTCGAGGAAGATGTCGGCGTTCGGGCTGCGGCCCACCGTCACCACGTCGGTGTCGAGCAGGATCTGCGAACCGGAGTCCGGTCCGGAGACGACGACGAGCAGAGCGTCGGCTTCCTGCAGACCTTCGAGGTCGGGCACCGGGTGGATTTCGCCGGTGTGCGGGTCGAGGATTCCATGGAACTGCTGGCTGCCCGAATCGTTCATCGGATCCTGGCCGTCGTTCGTCGGGGCACCCTGCGGCTGGCCGTACTGAGGCTGACCGCTCTGGGGCTGGCCTGACTGAGGCTGACCGCTCTGGGGCTGGCCTGACTGAGGCTGACCGGGGCCGGGCTGGCTGCCCTGCTGCTGGTTGGGATCGAACTGGCCGTACTGGCCGGCCCCGTTCGAACCGTACTGCTGCTGGCCGCCCTGCTGCGGATGGTTTCCGTACGGCTGGCCCTGGCTGCCCTGGGGCTGCGCAAACTGGCCGGCGCCATTGGAACCATACTGCTGCTGACCCTGGCTGCCCTGAGGCTGGCCGGACTGCGGCTGGCCGAAGTTCTGCGGTGGATACTGACTCTGCTGAGGCTGATACTGCTGCTGGCTCTGGCCGCCCTGACCGTTTCCGGCGTAGGGCTGGTCGGCCGGCTGCGACGCACCATAATTCTGGCCGCCCTGCGGAGTGCCGCCGTACTGTTGGCCACCGCCATACTGCTGACCGTTGCCGTACTGCTGGCCGCCCTGAGGCGTGCCGCCGTGGTTTTGGCCGTTGCCGTAGGGCTGACCGCCCTGCGGGGTCCCGCCGTGATTCTGGCCGTTGCCGTACTGCGGTGCCTGTGGGGCGCCGTTGGCCGGCTGCTGTCCGTAGGGAGGGTTCCCCTGGCTGTTCTGGTCGACCTGAGGGTTCATCCGAGTCGCCGACTCGTCGCCGCCGTTGCCGTTACCGGCCCCGAATGGGAACTTCTTCGACTGCGGGACCTGTCCGTTGTCATACCAGGGCTGCGAGGGGGTCGGACGATTCTGATCGTGATTCTGCGACATTACGCCTCCTCGCTCTGAATGAGCTCTTTGTACGCCTCGCTGTCCATCAGCGATTCGAGCTGTGCGGGGTCACTGAGTTCGACGAGATACATCCACCCGTCTTCGAAAGGCGACGAGTTCACGGTCTCGGGTGAGTCGTCGAGTGAGTCGTTGACCTCGGTGACGGTCCCCGACACAGGTGCGATCAGGTCAGAGACGCTCTTCGTGCTCTCGACTTCGCCACAGGACTCCCCTGTGGTGACCGAATCCCCGGCTTCAGGCAGGTCGACATAGACGACGTCACCCAGCTGTTCCTGGGCGAAATCAGTGATACCCACACGGACTACTGCATTGTCATCCGTGGTCGCGACCCACTCATGGTCGCGCGAGTACCGCAAAGACACTGGATAATCCAGATCTGCCATGTCGACTCCTCTAGTTTGTCGGTGTACCAAGCATAGCGGCCTAGTCCACTTTCATAACAATCACGAAACGGAAAAGTTACCGGGTCACCCTGTCAGGCATCTGCAAGTCCCGCTTCTTCGGTATCTACCTGGGATGATACCTGTTTTTCGAAGGTCACGGAACGCGGTTTTGGCAGTTGGCCCTTGATCGGTATAAGCTAGTTCTCGTTGCCCACGAGGGAGTACGGTAACGGGCTATGGCGCAGCTTGGTAGCGCGCTTCACTGGGGGTGAAGAGGTCGTGGGTTCAAATCCCGCTAGCCCGACCACCACATGTGTCGCCACTTCGCATCGACGAGGTAGCGGCACATTTTTCGTTCCCGGAACTGTTCTGCACCCTGCGTAATCTCGAGCCCACCCATACATTGCGCAATCTCGACCCCGCTCCCGCGCCGACTCCGGCAAGCGTCAGGTCCGGCGCACGTCCAAGCGGTTCGCGAAGACCATCGTCAGGATGCCGACGAACACGAGTATGCCGAGGCCCCAGCGCAGTCCGGCTCCGGTGGCGACGACCCCGATCAGCGGGCTCGTCCCGAGGTAGCCGACCCGCATCAGCCAGTTCACAAGCGTCACTCCCCCGGCCCGGCCCACTCCGGGCAGACGGCCAGCAGCGCCGAGTGCACCGGGCACGAGCGTCGCAGACCCGAATCCGAACGCTCCCATCGAGATGAGCAGCAGGATCGGCTCCTGGGCCGTGATGGCCCCGATCCCGCCGAGAGCGATGAGTCCGCCACCGAGGCGTGCGACCCGACCGGCCCCGAACCTCGTCACGAGCACGTCCCCGCTGAACCGTCCGAGACATTGGCTGCCGATGACGATGCTGAAGGCGATCCCCGCCGAGGCGGCCGGAACGTCAGCGAAATCGACCGCGGCCAGCCCTGCCCAGTTGTTCGCGACGTCTTCGACCACGGCACCGCAGATCGCCACGATCGCCAAGGGCAGCGCCGCCAAGAGAACCGCAAGTCTCGAACGTCCCGCGGCCCCGGCGCCGCCACGGCTCGCGCGCTCAACCTCTCCGGTCAGATCAGCCGCACGGGAGTCCGATCCGGATTCCGATCCGGAGTCGGCCCCGGAATCGGACGTCGAGCTCGGATCGGAACCGGTGACGCGCCTCGGCGAGGCATATCCGCCGATGAGGCGCCGACCCACGATCGTGATGAGCACGGCTGCGGTGCCGATGATCGCCAGCCACACCCGCATGTCGGCACCTGCGCTGGCAGCCGCGGTCGCGGCGGCTCCGCTGAGCAGTCCGCCGAGGCTCCACAGCGCATGCATCGATGACAGGATCGAGCGGCCGGCCCGCTCCTGGACGGAGATGCCGACGACGTTCTGCGCGACGTCGACGATCGCATCGCAGCACCCCAGCAGGAGCAGGCAGATTGCCATCATCACGCCGTTGACCGACCATGCCGTCGCCGAGGCGGCCACGCCGAGCATCACCGTCCCGACGATGACGACCCGGTGCGCTCCGAACCGGGCGATGAGCGCGGCGGGCAGGGCCGAGGACAGCAGCGATCCGACTGCGAAGCAGGCGACGACGAGTCCGAACTGCCAGGAGCTCAGCTCGAGGCGGTCGACCAGCAACGGATACCACGGCAGCAGCGCCGCGAAGACGGCCCCGTTTCCGGTGAAGTAGAGGCCGACTCCGGCAGCGGCGCTCACACCATTGCGGCCCCGGCCGGAACCGGACCGCCCAGCCTCATCGCGCGGACTCAGAGTCCCACCGCATTCGACCTGCGTAACTCACTGGTTCCGGGCATGACGATTCAGTCCGCCTTCACGGCCTTCGCCGCACGCAGGTCTCGCCCGGCCTGTCCGAGGATCACGAGTCCGACCAGCACTCCGAGCAGCATCCACCACAGCGAACCGGTCATGAAGATGAGCACCATCGAGACGAGGATCGGCAGGAGGCGGCGCAGCGACCACCAGACGTAGCCGCCGAAGCTCGGCATCGCGACGCCCGCCGAGTCTGCGACGGATTTGACCATGAAGTTCGGTCCGTTGCCGATGTGGGTGATCATGACGGCACCCAGCGAGACGGCGATGAGCAGCGTCTCGGGCACTCCCGCCACCTTCGGCTCGCCCGGCACCTGGGCGGCCATCTCGAAGAAGGTGACATAGGTCGGAGCGTTGTCGAGGACGGAGGAGAGGCCGCCGGTGAAGATGAACAGGGAGATCTCGCCCAGCGGGATCTTGTGGGCGATCTGACCGAGGTGCTGCAGAGCAGGCATCATCGTCAGGAAGATGCCGATGAAGAGCGCCCCGACTTCGAGGATCGGCGTCCACGTGAACTTGTTGAGGTTGAACCTGGCACCACGGTCGCCGACGAGGAACGAGGTCACCGCGGAGAGGAGCATGACGACCTCACGCCACGGCACGTAGTCCGAGGCGGTCGCATGCCCGGTTTCGATCGCGTGCAAGTCGACCGAGGGGATGAACGCGACGGCGATGATGATCGCCAGGAACAGCAGACCGCTGGCGCCGCGCAGGCCGAGCTTCGTCGCATACTCGGCGTCCTTGGCCAGTGCCTCGGCCGGTTCCTTTGCGTACATCTTCGAGTCGAGGGCGAAGTAGCTGATGAGCAGAAGGACATTGACGAACAGCCAGTACGGCCAGAGTCCGAACGTCCATTCGAAGGGCACTCCGCGCAGCATGCCGAGGAACAGCGGCGGGTCTCGCCCAGCGGAGTGAGCAGACCACCGACGGCGAGGAAGATCGTGTTGATGCGCGGTGTCGCTTTGATGTCTCCGACGAGGAAGATTCCGCCCGAGGCGACGATGAGCTTGACGAGGTTGCGATCCCAGATCTTATCCGTGGCCGGGATGAGCGGGAGCACCGCGATGCACCCGAGCAGCAGAACGAACGGAATGATGCTCCACCAGGCCACGACCATCCGGGGACTCCTTTTTACTCACTGTCGACGAGCACTCTCGTCATGTCGACGCTGACGCTGTCCCACTCTACTGAACGCGCGCGGCACTTCGGACCACAGTCTGCCTGACGGACTCCGAGGTGGATCCTTCGGTTCGCCCAGCTGGATCCTTCAAATCACCGAGGCGGCAGCGCAGTTCGCTCAGTTCACCGAGGCGGAGGCCTCTTCCTCGGCGGGAGTTCGGTCCTTGCGCAGTCCGATGAACAGACCGATGATCGCGACGACGAAGACGAGGCCGAGCCCGACGGTCAGTCCCGGCTCGGCCTGGTAGGCCTTGGCGACGGCCTTGAAGCCGAGGAATCCGACGGTCGAGTAGATGAGCGCCCACAGCGATCCGCCGACGGCGAGCGCCGGGACATAGCGGCGGTAGCGCATCCCCGTGGTTCCGGCAGCCAGGTTGACCACCGTCTGCAGTCCGACGGTGAGGAAGCTCAGCGCCACGACTGGTGCCCCGAAACGGTCGATCGTGTCCTCGGCCCGACGGTACTTGCGCCCGGACATGATCTTCTCGACCCGGTCGAACTTGCGGATCCCCTTCCGGGCGAAGCGGCCGAGGAGGAAGGTGCCGCCGGCGCGGAAGATGATGATGCCGAACATGATCAGCCAGGTCACGGCGATCGGAAACGACCAGTCGAGCGGATTCATCGCTGAGGCGCACTCCTCTCTCTGGCATTTCCGCCGCAATGACGCGCTGCGGCCTATGGATCGGTCACCCTCATCATAGCCCCATCAGGTTAGGGTTCCCTCACCAAATGATGAGGCGAGACCGATCTCACCCACCGAGGCGGCCGTGCCCTCGCAGACGTACGATCAGGGCGCACCGCCTCGGCGACGTTCCGGTTCGGTCAACGACTCAGACGAGTTCGCCGTCGAGGTAGACCGCGTTGACTCGGTTCTCGATTCCGCGGACATCGGCAGTGCGCAGGTCGCCGTCCACGACGACGAGGTCGGCCAGACCGCCCGCGCCGAGGCGACCGACCCGATCGTCATCGAGCAGGCGAGCCGCCACGGAGGTGCCGGCGGCGAGCGCCTCCGTCGTGGAGAGCCCGACCTCGGCCAACAGGCTGATCTCTTCGAGGTTCTCCCCGTGTGGGCCGACTCCGGCGTCGGTACCCAGAGCGATCGGGACTCCCGCCTCGTGGGCCCGGGCGATCGACTCCTGGTGCGCCTCGACGACGCGGCGGGCCTTGTCAACGACTGAGGCGGGCAGTGCGGCACCGGTGTCGGCGGCTTTGATGACCGCCTGTGGGGCCTGCAGGGTCGGGACGAGGAAGGTGCCGTGCTCACACATGAGGTCGATGGCCTCGTCGTCGAGATAGATTCCGTGTTCGATCGAGCGCACCCCGGCACGGACGGCGTTCTTGATTCCCGGTGCGCCCTGGGCATGGGACATGACGGACGCACCTTGAGCGGCCGCCTCGGCGACGATGACGGCGATCTCGGCTTCGGTGAACTGCGAGTGGCGCGGGTCATCACGCGGGGAGAGCACTCCCCCGGTCGAGCAGATCTTGATGTGGTCGGCGCCCGCCCGTAGGAGTTCGCGGGCCTTCTTCTGCACCCCTTCGAGCCCGTCGGCGACTCCCGACGGCCGGCCCGGGTGCGGGGCCAGGAACGGCGATTCGGCTCCGGAGACGAGGTGGAAGTCCCCGTGCCCACCGGTCTGGGACATGATGTTGACGGCGATCGTCAGGCGCGGACCGCGCACCACGCCGGTCTCCACTGCCACCTTTGCCCCGAGGTCGGTGCCGCCGGCGTCGCGCACGGTCGTGACTCCGCCCTTGAGGGTGGCTTCCATATTCGCCACGGAATTATAGAACTGCAGCGAGAACGGATCGTGGAAGTTCGCGGTGGCTGCCGCTCCGGAGCTCGTGAGGTGGACGTGGCAGTCGATGACTCCGGGAATGATCGTCTTGCCCGTGCAGTCGACGTAGTCGTCCCCGGCGTTGTGTGATCCCTGTCCCCCTTCGGTCACCGAGGTGATTCGTCCTCCGTCGATGACGACGTCCCGGGTGCCGGGCAGGAAACGGGTGCCGTCGAAGACGGTGGCGTGGGTGAGAACTGTGACCATGGGCGTGCTCCTCATCGTTGAAAATCAGCTGGTCGACCGCGGACGGTCGTCTACTCACATCTATCACAGACGCCTGAGCCGTGACGATAGCGCCTGTCCCGTGGCGATAGGATCAGTCCGTGGAACCGGGATGCGCTCCGTGCGCCCCGACCTGTGTTCACGTCCGCGACACCTTATTGGACTAAGGTCACCGGCGATGCCGGTCGGCCCGGCGCCAGTCAGCTCCCGAACGACCCGGAAGATCCGTGAGAGAATACGCACCGCAGTTCCCGTCCCCCGTGCGTCCCCGCGAGGACCGCACCCTCATCGACGTCCTCCTCGAGTCGGCCGGCGCCCATCCCGATCAACCGGCCCTCGATGACGGCACTCGGGTGCTCAGCTACGCGGAGCTCATCACCGCGATCCGCGATCTCGCACTGGCGATGGCCGAAGCCGGAATCGGCCCCGGTGACAAGGTCGGCATCCGCGTCCCCTCGGGGACGGTGGATCTGTACCTAGCGATCCTGGCCACGCTCATGCTCGGCGCGGCCTACGTTCCCGTCGACGTCGACGACCCGGATGAGCGGGCGCGCACCGTATTCGCCGAGGCGGCCGTGACCGGAGTGGTCACCGCCGGACCACACATCGAATCCCGCACCGACCGCGGTCCTCTCGACCGTTCCGAGCTGCGTTCGCCTACCCCCGATGACGACTGCTGGGTGATCTTCACCTCCGGCTCGACGGGCACTCCGAAAGGCGTGGCCGTCACCCATCGTTCGGCGGCAGCCTTCGTCGACGCCGAGGCGGCCCTGTTCTGCGTCGAGGAGCCGCTGGGTCCCGGCGATCGCGTCCTGGCCGGACTGTCCGTGGCCTTCGACGCCAGCTGTGAGGAGATGTGGCTGGCCTGGCGGCACGGCGCGTGCCTCGTCCCTGCCCCGCGTGCACTGGTGAAGTCCGGAATGGATCTGGGACCGTGGCTGTCATCGCGGCAGATCACCGTCGTCTCGACCGTGCCCACCCTGGCCGCACTCTGGCCGGCGGAGAGCCTCGACAATGTCCGCCTCCTCATCTTCGGCGGTGAGGCCTGCCCGCCCGAGCTCGGACGTCGGCTCAGCGACGACGACCGTGAAGTGTGGAACACCTACGGCCCCACCGAGGCGACCGTCGTCGCCTGCGCGGCCATGCTCGACGGGTCCGAGCCGGTGCGCATCGGCCTGCCGCTCAAGGGCTGGGATCTGGCAGCCGTCGATGCCGAGGGCGTACCCGTCGCCGAGGGCGAGACCGGCGAGCTCATCATCGGCGGAGTCGGACTGGCCCGCTACCTCGATGCTGCCAAGGACGCCGAGAAGTTCGCCCCCATGCCGAGTCTCGGCTGGGACCGGGCGTACCGGTCCGGCGACCTCGTCGTCAACGATCCGGCCGGGCTCATCTTCGTCGGTCGTGCCGATGAGCAGATCAAACTCGGAGGCCGACGCATCGAACTCGGCGAGATCGACGCTGCCCTGCAGGCCCTGCCCGGTGTCGAAGGCGCTGCGGCCGCGGTGAAGAAGACGGCGGCCGGCACGGACGTCCTCATCGGCTACCTCGCCCCCAGTGCCGGTTCCGGCGAGGCCGACCTTCCCGACTGGGAGGCCCGGCTGCGTGACGAACTGCCGGCCGCACTCGTTCCCCGTCTGGCCCTCGTCGATGACCTGCCCACGAAGACCTCCGGCAAGGTCGACCGCAATGCCCTGCGGTGGCCGCTCGATGACGGCGCCGAGGCGGCCGGATCCGATGAGGTCTTCGACGAGGACGTGGAGTGGGTCGCCGAGCAGTGGGCCGCGGTCCTCGGTGCCCGACCGGGCAGCGATACGGACTTCTTCACCGCCGGCGGTGGTTCGCTGGGCGCCGCACAGCTCGTCTCCCGACTGCGCACCCGCCATCCCAGCGTCACCGTCGGCGACATCTACGCGCATCCGCGCTTCGGCGCCCTGTCCAGGCTCTGCCTCGGCGAGGAAGGGGCCGGAATCGGACCGGCAGGTCCGAAGCGGACGATCACACGGACCTCCCGGGGCATGCAGGCCTTCCAGGTGCTGCTCGGAATTCCGGTGCACATCCTCGGCGGGGTCCGATGGGTCGTACTGGCGATGCTCGCGGCCGATATCGGGGTCGGTCTTGGCGCGGACCTGCCCTTCACACCGTGGCCGGTGCTTATCGTCCTCTTCCTCGTCTTCGTCACCGCGTGGGGGCGGATGCTCATCTCCGCGGGTGCGGCACGCCTGCTCATGATCGGGATCCGGCCCGGGGTCTATCCGCGATCCGGGTGGGTGCATAAACGGCTGTGGCTGGCCGAACACATCGCCGACATCGCCGCTGCGGTCTCGGTGGCGAGCGCACCCTGGGTGACCTGGTATGCGAAGCTGCTGGGCAATCGGATCGGCAGCGACGCCGATCTGCACTCAGTGCCCCCGGTGACCGGTTTCCTCACTCTCGGCGAGGGCGCTGCAGTCGAACCCGAGGTCGATCTCAAGGGCTGGTGGGTCGACGGTGATCTGCTGCGCATCGGACGCATCGATATCAGCCGCAACGCCACGATCGGTGCCCGGTCGACGCTCATGCCCGGCGCCGAGGTGGGGGTCGGGGCCCTCGTCGAAGCCGGATCCGCGGTGACCGGTCGGGTGCGGAAGAACCAGATCTATTCGGGTTCTCCGGCGGTTCGCGTCGGGAAGGCGAAGAAGTCCTGGCCGGCTCCCCCGCCTCGGCGGCGTCTGCCTTTCCTGTTCTATGCCATCGGCTCGCAGATCAATGCGTTGCTGCCGTATCTTGCGGTGGTGCCGGGCGTCGCGATCATGCTCGGGGTCTCCGGGATCGAGGTCGTCGAGTCTCCCTGGCTGCTGGTGGCATGGTCCCCCGTGGTCGCCTGCCTGTGGTTCCTCACCACCGCCCTGCTCGTCCTCGTGTCCGTGCGGATTCTGGCGATCGGGATGGAAGAGGGTGAGTTCCCCGTTCGTTCGGCTCGCGGATATCGGGTGTGGGCGACGGAGCGTCTGCTCGACATGGCCCGGGATCTGCTGTTCCCCCTCTATGCGTCGATGCTCACCCCGTGGTGGCTGCGCCTCCTCGGCGCGAAGGTGGGGCCGGGTACGGAGATCTCGACCGTCGTCTTCGTTCCGAAGATGACGACGATCGCGGCCGGTGCCTTCCTGGCTGATGACACCATGGTCGCCAGCTATGAGCTCGGCCACGGCTGGATGCGCGCCGGGCGAGCGAAGGTCGGCAAACGCGCCTTCCTCGGCAACTCGGGAATCGCGTCCCCCGGCCGCCGGGTGCCGAAGAACTCCCTCGTCGCGGTGCTCTCTGCGGCACCGGCGAAGGCGAAGAAGGGGTCGTCCTGGCTCGGTTCTCCCCCGGTGCAGCTGCGCCGTGCCGCCGTGGAATCCGATGAGTCGCTCACCTATGCCCCAACTTTCGGGGTCAAGGCCGCCCGGGCCTTCTGGGAGACGCTGCGGGTCTCGTCGATCATCGCCGGCGGCGTGCTCATCACCGGAGTCGTCCTCACCATCTGGTTCTTCCTCGGTCTGCCGGGCGGGGTCGCCGCGCAGTCGACGACGTTCGTCGCCTCGGTGCTGTTGGCCCTGCTCACCTCAGGCGTCGTCATGATGGCCGCCGGTGCAGTGGCAGCCGGACTGGCCGTGGCAGCGAAATGGATCCTCGCCGGTCCCATCCGACCCGGGGAGCATCCGCTGTGGTCGTCCTTCATCTGGCGCAACGAGGTCGCCGACTGCTTCGTCGAACTCGTAGCCGCTCCCTGGTTCACCCGGAATGCCGTGGGCACGCCTGCGATCGTGTGGTACCTGCGTGCGATGGGAGCGAAGATCGGCCACGGAGTGTGGTGCGAGTCCTACTGGCTGCCGGAGGCCGATCTCGTCGACCTCGGTGACAATTCGACGGTCAATCGCGGCTGTGTGGTTCAGACTCACCTGTTCCATGATCGGGTGATGAGCCTTGACACCGTGCAGCTCGATCCCGGTGCCACCTTGGGCCCCAACAGCGTCATCCTCCCGGCCTCCACGCTGGGTGAGAACGCCACGGTGGGAGCGACGTCTCTGGTCATGCGCGGAGAGTTCGTGCCGGCCAACGCCTACTTCAGCGGCAATCCTGTCATACCCTGGGTGGATGCCCCAGAACTTCCCTCACTCAGCGAAGAAGGCCGAGAAGACGTCGGTCGCGAAGAAGCAGGCCGAGACGACGTCGGTCACAACGGCTCAGACCCCGACGACGGAGAACGATCGGGCCGATCGCATGCTTGATACCTATACACAGGGTGTCGGCAACGCGGACCTTCATATCGACCATTACGATCTCGACCTCGACTACCGGATCGGTCCGAACCGACTCTCGGCCAGGGCGGTGCTCACGGGCCGTGTGCTCACGGACACCTCGTCGATCGTCCTCGACCTCACGGGCCTGCGGGTGACCAAGGCCAGCGTCAACGGCAAGAAGGTCCGCTTCTCCGCACGTGGGAAGAAGCTGCGCCTGACGACCCCGGCGCTGAAGAGTGACCAGCCGGTGGTCATCGACATCAGCTACACGGGCAATCCGGAACCGGCGATCGGCACTTGGGGCGACGTCGGCTGGGAGGAGCTCGAAGACGGAGTGCTCGTGGCCGGACAGCCCGTCGGAGCTTCGACGTGGTTCCCGTGCAACGACCATCCCTCGAACAAATCCCAGTACAGGATCTCGGTGCTCGTCGAGTCCGAGTACACGGTGGTGTCCAATGGGTCGCTGACGAAGAAGACGCGCAAGGCCGGGCGGACCCGCTGGACCTATGAATCGACGACTCCCCTGGCGACCTACCTGGCGACGGTGCAGATCGGCCGCTACAAGTACGGACAGATCCCGCTGAGCTCCGGAACCACGAAGTTCGGTGCCGCGATGCTCGGCGCAGCGAAGGACGCAGTCGCGGGTTCGCACCGAGATGCCCTGTCGAGCGCCGCCCGCGGGGTCGCCGGTGCCGCCGGCAAGGATGTGCCTGTTCACGACGAATCAGGCAGGCGCACGACATACAGCCGAACCGAGTCCCCCGTTCCCCTGGGCGTCTATGCCGACGATCATTGGGATGTGGCGATCGAGCGCCTCGGCGTTCAGCACGGAATAATGAACCTGTTCATCGAACGCTTCGGTCCGTACCCGTTCGACGTCTATGACGTGGTTGTGACCGATGACGTGCTCGAGATTCCGCTCGAGTCGCAGCCGCTGTCCGTTCTCGGGCCCAATCATCTCGGACCCGAATGGGAGGCCGAGCGCCTCGTCGCGCATGAGATGGCGCACCAGTGGTTCGGGAACTCGCTCACGCCGTCGCGGTGGAAGGACATCTGGCTCAACGAGGGCTTCGCCTGCTACGCCGAATGGCTGTGGTCGGAGGAGTCCGGGCGCGCGAGTGCCGATGAGCGTGCACGGCAGTGGTGGGAAGATCTGTCCGCTCAGGCGCAGGACATCATGCTCGGCGATCCGGGTGGGCCGGACATGTTCGACGACCGCGTGTACAAGCGCGGCGCTCTGTGCTTGCACGCTCTGCGCCTCGAGCTCGGCGATGCGGACTTCTTCGCTGCCATCGGCGAGTGGACGAAGCGATACCGTCATTGCTCGGTGAGCACCGAGGAGTTCATCCGCTGCGTCTCCGACGTGGCAGATCGTGACATCGCGAGGTGGTCCGCCCGTGGCTCGAAGAGCTGGAGCTCCCGCCGCTGGCTTGAACGCCTGCGCTTTGCGCACTGCCGAGTCCGGCAGCGCTGCAGTCGACGCTGCCGGGCTGGTCCTCAGCCGAGAGTCCGCCCCCACCTCAGCCGAGCTTGCGGACGAGCACGTCCGAGTCGCCATTGCGACCGACGGACACGAATCCGTGGTCGGCATAGAGTTTCGCTGCCCCGTTGCCGTCTTCGACGGACAGGCTCACGGCCGGGAATCCGCTCATCCGCACCAGCGCACAGACGGTGTCGAGGAGGGCACCGCCGATTCCCTGCCCCTGGTGGTCGGGCAGCACTGCCATCGAAAGTTCGGGGATGTCGGCGGCTACCCAGCCGTAACCGGTGAAGGGCACATGATCGTCGCTCGGCGTCAGGTCTGTGGCAGGTTCACTCGACTCAGCATTCGCGTCATCGCCGGTGACGACCTCACTGCGAACCACCTCGGTGCCGGTCTTGCCCAAGGCCGCTGCGAAGTCCCCGCCCACCCGTTCGTCGGCTTTCCCGACGACGTCGTCGATATCGGCCAGGCGCACCCAGGCGAGTCCGATGATCGGCGACTGCGCATCGGCTTCGGCGTGCGCGGCGACGGCGATGTCACCGTCACGACCCCAGTCGCGGAAGTAGAAGACGGCATCGCTGCGGTGGCGGAGGTCCTCGAGCTCGATCCGAGGTTTGTCCATCGACCAGTTGAAGCACAGGTCGACGAACGGCAGGAAGGTCTCGTCATCGGTCTCGGCCGGCAGCGGACGGATACGTCCGCGCAGGGAGGAGGCGGCCGCCTCGGCGGAGGAGTTCTGCGAATCAGCGGAAGTGTTCTGCGGATCATGAGCGTCAGTGTGTGCAGCGTTCATGAGATTCCTTTCTCGACGGCGCGTTCGATCCACGCCCGGTTGCGTACTCGCCAGCCCAGGGTCAGGGCGCGGAAACCGACGAATCCGATGCAGAAGCCGGCCCAGAGCCCGGGGGCTCCCGGCCAGATGTTGACGATCGGGATGAGCAGAATCGCGTATCCGATCACAGCGACCAATTGTGCCAGAGCCAGGTATCTCGCGTCCTCAGCTCCCATGAGCACACCGTCGAGGACGAAGACGTACCCGGCGATCGGCATGCTCAGCGCCAACACCGGCAGGAGCGCGGCCAGTGCCGACACCACCGCGGGGTCTGAGGCGAAAGCGCGCGGGATGATTCCGGATCCGGCGAACAGGACGATGCCGACGGCGATGCCGAAGACGATCCCCCACAGGCACAGGCGGCGGTTGATCGCGGCGACCGCCTCGGTGTTCTTCTTACCCAGCTCGAGGCCGATCATCGCCTGGCCTGCGATAGCCAGCGAGTCGAGGGCGAGCGCGAGAGCGAAGAAGATGCTCTGAGCAACCTGGATCGCGGCGAGGTCCGTCGTGCCCATCGCCGTCGCCAGGAAGACGAGGAGGATGAGTGCGGCACGCAGCGAGGCGTTGCGCACGAGCAGCCACCCGGAGGTCTTCGCCGAGGTGAACACGCCTGTCCAATCCGGGCGGATGCCGGCGCGGAAGCGGCGGGCCGCGCGGATGGAGATGGTGAGGTAGACCGCGCACATTCCGGCCTGAGCGAGGACCGTGCCCATCGCCGATCCTGCGACTCCCAAGTCGAGGCCGTAGATGAAGAATGCGTTGAGGCCGATATTGGCGACGCAGCCGGCGGCCGCGACGATCAGCGGGGTCTTCGTGTCCTGGAGGCCGCGCAGCAGGCCGGTGGCGGCGATGACCACGAGCATGAACGGCAGTCCCCACCATGAGATCGCCAGGTAGGAGTGTGCACCCGCGGTGATGGACGGTTCCGGGTCGAACGCCCCGATTGCAGTAGGCAGCAGCGGCAGACCGACGATGATGAGCAGGACGGAGGTGCCCAGCGCCAGCCAGATTCCATCGAACCCGGCCGTGATCGCGCCCGGCTGGTCCCCCGATCCCATCCGTTTGGCCACCCGTGGTGTCGTGGCATAGGCAAGGAAGATCATCAGACCGAGCACCGTCTGCAGGATCGTCGAGGCGATCGCCAGCGATCCCAGGGCACCGGCACCGAGGTGGCCGACCATGGCCGTGTCGGTGAGCAGGAAAATGGGTTCGGCGATCAGGGCTCCGAGTGCGGGAAGAGCCAAACGGAGAATGTCCTTGTCGATCGCTGCCACGTCCCCGATTCTAGCGAACCGAGGCGGTGGGGTGAGCCTGTCGCGAACCGGTTGTGCGGCGGGCCTGTCGCGATCGGTCACTGCAGGTCAGTTGTGGGTTCAAGCCCGATCGCGGTGTCGTGTCAGTGCCGAACTGTAGAGTCAGAGGACAAACAGATCAGTACCGATTCAGACAGCTCTGAATCAGTCACTATCGGACGAAATAGTATTTTCGTTCTATTTGTAATCGGATTGTGACATTCATTCATACGCTCAGATTATATAATTGAGATAGGCAACTTCCCCGATGACCAACTTCCACAGCGGCGTGGAGAGGTGAAAGACCGATGAAGCACATCGGAGACAACGACGGACGGGAATTCGGCCTGCCCGCCGTTCCCCCTGCTGAGGCAGACCACCGGACTCTGTCCCAGTTCCGTCGGGCCCACGGACGTCGCTTGGAGATCGCCCAGGACAATGAGCTCGTCTCCCTGCTGGGCACCTATTCACAGAGCAGCCTCGCCCAGATCCGTTCCTTCGTCGCCACCAGCCATGTCGTCGCCCAAGACGTCGCTTATGCCCTCGGGCTCACGGGCAGTCAGCCCGACTCGGTCTACGAGTTCGCGTCATTCACCAGGACTGCCACACGCTACAACCAGTCCGAGAACAAGGGAACTGAAGTCGACCCCAGCAGCGACGACTGCATAGTCGACGTGCCTGCCGACGACGTGTTCTCATCGCGCAGAGCCTGGACCCGTCGAGAAACACTGGCAATGGCACAGGCAGTTGCCCAGGTCGAAGCCGAAACCGGGACGAAGATCGGCGTAGTCTCAGGACGGAAGAAGAATCGTGCCGTCGGCCGCCGCCATCGTCGAGTGCGGAAGCTCGCCGAGGAGTTCCTGACCGACCCCGCTCTCCTACCGGACTTTCCCGGCTATGACCCGAAGCTGACCTTCTTCACGTGGCTGCGCGGCAACGTCGAGCCGACCGAGGCCGGCGTCTATTCGAGTCTCCTCGGCGCAACAACGAGCAACGCTCTCAGGCACATGACCTCGTCGATGACGCTGACCCACGGACTGCCGAAATTCCTCAAACGATGCCTGGACGGAGACTTCACAATCGAGCACGTCGATTGCGTGACTCGCGCGTGCCGTGACCTGCACTTCGAACATCTCCCGAAACTCGACGACTATCTGGCGCGCAGCGCGCCGACATTACGATCGAGACGTTCAAGCGCTCGGTCGCCCTGCAGATCTCGGTGCTGCAGCCGGCCGTGGACACGCTGAAGAGCGTTTCACTGCGGCGCCGGGTCGACTTCAGCACCGGCGACGACGGAACCGCGTACCTCACTCTGACCGGGCCTGCCCCTGAGCTGCAGGCGTGCTTCAGAAGGCTCGATGCCTTCGCCCGGGCAGTTCATAAGAACAATACGAACGCGTTCTCGAGTCAGCTGAAAGCAGGCGACTGCTTCGATGAGGAGCGTTCGATCTCAGCACTGATGTTCGACATTCTCACGCGCACGCGCCCACAGATGAAGCTGCGCATCATCAGCACGAACGCGACGGACAACGAGTCGACGAGCACCGATTTCTCTCTCGATGGTCTCTTCGCCGGACCCGACGGCACCCCGATGCACGAAGGCGAGGCCCTGCTCGACTACATCGAGCGGGTGTTCGACGACCTGCGCACGAACGGATACGCAGGACAGACACAGTCTGCGCCAGCGGATTCGGGAGGCTGCGCACACACCGAATCCAACCCCCTGAATTCCGTTGGCCATGGTGAATCTGATGATGCAACCCGCACGCCGCAAGTCGATTCCTGCCAGGCGCCCACCACTCCGGCCGACCGCGCTTTCGAATCCCAACTGCTCGAGGCCATCCTCAGCAGCAACAGCACCACGGATCGCGATACGGCCGAAGCACTCTCGAATCTCATCGGCTCGCAGTCCAGCGGAGCTCGCCCCACGGCCGAGGGATCCGAAGCTGCAGCATCGGGCGCCGTCGACGCCTTCGGCAATCCGATCCTCGATGCCGGCGAGCGCCGCATCAGCTTCGAATTCCTTCTCGACATGCCGACCAATGAGTCTTGGCTGGCGAATCAGGCCAGCACCTTCATCACCGTTCCCATGCTGACTCTGCTCAGCCAATTCCAGTCTGATGACGACGGCCAGCCGCCACCGAACTCAGATCCCCCAAGCCCACCGCCTCCACCCGTCGATACCTCAGATCCGCCACCACCAGCCACCGGTCCCCCGGTACCACCACAGGTAGAACCACGACCGTCCCCACTCTCCACCGCACAGTCAGCACCTCATACACCGCTGACTTCAGGTGAGGTGTGCGATCTGGCGGGCATGCTTCCAAACGGGTCACCGATCCCAGCCGACATGGCACGGCGGGTCGCCGGCTACTCCACTACCTGGACCCGGCTGCTGACCGACCCGGCGACCGGAACTCCTGTCGATGCGAAGGCAACGTCCTACGCAATTCCCAACAGCGTCCGCAAGACTCTTGTTGCTCAGTTCGTCACATGCACTTTTCCGGGATGCACTCAACCGGCTGAGGTGACAGAGGTCGCCCATATCGACCCGTTCAATCACTCCGACCCGACTCAGGGTGGTCTCACCCGCTTCGGAAATCTCCACTGCCTCTGCAAGGCGCACCACTTGCAGAAGACCAACGGCAACTTCGACGTGCGGATGGCCGAGCCCGGCCACCTGGAGTACGTATTCCGCAAGGGCGTCTCCGTGGAGGTCGTCTCACCGGATAACCCCATAAGCGTTGAGCATGCCCGGCTCTTCCTCGAACGATTCGGCGCTGGCATCTACCGGGCAGGTCGAGCAATCGCACCGGAGCACACGAGCATTGTCGATCCACTTGCCCGCGAGCATGTTCCTGCCTCCGAGCGCGATTCCAAAGCCGAGTGCGAAACCGCTGCTGAGCGTGATTCCGATGCCGAGCGTGGAACCGCTGCTGAGAGTGCCCCCGACACTGAGACAGCATCTGTCGACAATGGCAGTGCAGCCGCGAAGCACCCCGTTCCCGGCGATCGGAAGCAGGCGCGAGAATGTCCCGAACCAGCTGCGGCCGACGGAACACCCGGTTGGAGGGAACTCCTTGCCGAGGACCTCTGCGCGTTCACACCCAACCCTGCGGACTGTAACCCTGAGAAGGCACGTGGCACCGAGCCTGCAGACCAGGAGGACGAGGAGAGCTCCGAGTTGCGCGACTGGTTCTGGGACTCGGGCGAACCTCCGCCGTTCTGAGCTGAGTCCTACCTCGTGATCGCGAACACGGAAAGGGCCGACGACACTCAGATCAGAAACGATCCGAATATCGTCGGCCTTCCAGGTTCAGCGACAGTGTTGCCCTGTTCCGGCTGAACGGTTGGTTGAATGCCTCAGCAGACTTCGAACAGTCCGGCCGCACCCTGTCCGCCGCCGATGCACATCGTGACGACGACGTACTTCACTCCGCGGCGACGCCCCTCGATGAGGGCGTGTCCGACAAGACGAGCGCCAGTCATCCCATAAGGATGTCCGACGGAGATGCCGCCGCCGTCGACGTTGTATTTCTCCGGATCGATGCCAAGCCGATCACGGCAGTACAGTGCCTGCACAGCGAACGCTTCGTTGAGCTCCCACAGGCCGATGTCGTCGATCGACAGACCATGGGTCTTCAGCAGCTTCGGAATGGCGAAGACGGGCCCGATGCCCATTTCGTCCGGCTCACAGCCGGCCACGGCCATGCCGCGGTAGACGCCCAGCGGTTCGAGTCCGCGACGGCTGGCCTCATCGCTCGACATGACCACCGAAGCGGATGCTCCGTCGGAGAGCTGAGAGGCGTTGCCGGCGGTGATGCTCGGAACCTTCGACGCCACACCGGGTTCGAGCACCGGGTTGAGTCCGGCCAGGCTCTCCAGAGTCGTCGACGGGCGATTGCCCTCGTCGGCTTCGAGCAGCACATCCTGACGCGAGGTCTCCTTTGTCTCCTTGTCGACGACGACCTTCGTCGTCGGCAGAGGCACGATCTCGTCGTCGAACCGTCCGGCCTCCTGAGCGGCGGCGGTACGCTGCTGCGAAGACAGGGAGTACTCGTCCTGAGCTTCTCTGCTGACGCCGTAGCGTTCGGCCACGACCTCGGCCGTGGCCAGCATCGGGTAGTAGATGCCAGGAATGCGTTCCACGAGCCACGGATCCTTGGCCCGGAACGTGTTCATCTTGTCATTCTGGACCAGCGACACCGACTCCACGCCACCGCCGACGGCGATCTCCTGACCGTCGAAGAGGACCTGCTTCGCCGCGGTCGTAATGCCCATCAGCCCGGAAGCACACTGCCGGTCGATCGACATGCCCGGAACCGTCACAGGAAGCCCGGCTCGCAGTGCCGCCTGCCGAGCGACATTCGTCCCTTGGCTGCCCTGCTGCAGAGCGGCACCGAAGGCGACGTCCTCGACCTCACCGCCTTCCAGACCGGCGCGCTCCACAGCATGCTTGATCGCATGGCCGGCCAACTCCTGAGCCTGGGTGTCGTTGAAGGCACCACGGTAGGCCTTGCCGATCGGCGTGCGAGCCGTCGACACAATCACTGCTTCTCTCATGGGTCTCACCTTTCGAAGATGTTCGTTGACTCGTCGTGATGACGGCGGCGATCAGTCCTTCGGACCGCCGGCGACGTAGATGACCTGACCGGAGACGAAGCCGGCTCCCTCGGAGGCGAGGAACGATGCAGTGTGAGCAATGTCCTCGGGCTTTCCCGATCGGGCAACGGGGATCTGCTGGACCGAGGCCTCAACGAAGTCCTCGAAGCCCATGCCCACACGCTCGGCGGTGGCCTTGGTCATATCCGTTTCGATGAAGCCGGGAGCAATGGCGTTCGCGGTGATGCCGAACTTGCCGAGCTCGATCGCCCAGGTCTTCGTGATGCCCTGGATGCCGGCCTTGGCAGCGGAGTAGTTCGTCTGTCCGCGGTTGCCCTGTGCCGAAGTGGACGACATCGAGATGATGCGGCCGAACTTCTCTTCGACCATGTAGGACTGCACGGCCCGCGCCATGAGGAAAGCTCCGCCGAGGTGGACGGAGAGGACCTTGTTGAACTCCTCGTGAGTCATCTTGAACAGGAGGTTGTCGCGCAGGATTCCGGCATTGTTGACCAGGACGGTCGGCGCGCCGAGTGTCTCGGCAACCTGCTTGACCGCGGCATTGACCGAGTCCTCGTCAGAGACGTCGGCCTCGAGGCCGAGGGCTTCGCCGCCGGCGTCCTTGATGGCGGCAACGGTCTCGTCGGTGGGGCCCATATCGAGAACGGCGACCTTGAGTCCGTCGGCTCCGAGTCGCTTGGCGATGGCGGCTCCGATGCCGCGGCCTCCACCGGTGACGATTGCTGTACGAGTCATGAACAAGCTCCTAAAGATGATGTTGCGTCATTGCCGAGGGGAACCGAGTGGGCACCTGCGGTTCGCGTCTGCATCGGACCTGATGTGATGCAGATCTCTCATGCAGCTATGCCCACTGTAGACCAATTCCGTCACTGAACGATTGTTTGCTCACTTTTCAGACACATGGCCAGGTCGAACGCTTCAGAACCGCAGAGCCGATCTGAGAAGTTCGGCACGCATGCAGTCCGACCTCGCCTTATGTTCTCCGAGCCTGGACCAGCCCCGAACATTATCGAACGTTCAAAAATCTAGCCCAAAACCATTGACTTCACCAGAGTGATTTGGAAATGTTCACACCAGTCGAAGTCCATTACGGATTGACGACGACTCCGGGAACTGTCACTGACGACGTCCCGGACACCGTGTGGAGCGAACCCGCTCCAGGAGCTTTTCGAAGGAGAAAAGATGAACTCTGTCTCGCGAAGTCGCCGCCGGAGACTATCGGCAGCAGCAGCTTTGGGCGCAATCGCATTGACTGCCACAGCCTGCGGAGGCGGTGGCGGTTCAGGTGAGAGCGACACGGTCGTCATCGGCTATACAGGACCGCTCAGCGGCGGTGGCGCCGCATACGGTGAGAACGTCAAGATCGGTCTCGAAATGGCCATCGACGATCTCAATGCAGACGGGGTCGAGGTCGATGGCAATCCCGTGACCCTTGAGCTGAAGTCCCTCGACGACAAATACGCACCGTCCACCGCCGCGAGCAATGCTCAGCGGTTGGCCGATCAGGACAAGGCCCCTGTGGTCGTCTCCCCGAACGCCGGAGCAATCAAGGCGATTCAGCAGATCAACAGCGGCAGGTCGAACTTCCTCATCTCTGCGTACACGTCCGATCCCGCGATCGTGCAGGCGGACAACCCCCTGACGATGATGATCCCTCCGAATTTCGAATCCTATGCTGAGGAATTCTCCGAGACTGCCATGGAACACGGGGGCAAGAAGCTCGCTCTGCTCGGAACTCAGAGTGAGTACGGGCAGCAGTGGACCAAGTCGATCAAGGACGCGTGGAGCGAAGCCGGCGGGAAGATCGGCGGCGACAACAGCGTTGACTACGCAACTGTGTCCGATTTCGCGGGCCCTGTCTCGAAAGCCCTGTCGGAGAAGCCCGATGCGATCTTCGTCGGCGGACCATCCCAACCGACAGCATTGATCATGGAAGAAGCTCGCAAGCAGGGCTTCGAGGGCAGCTTCCTCGTCATGGATCAGGCAAAGCTGGATGAGATGGCCACGGTGACGAAACTCGACAATCTCAAGAATTCTGTCGGCGTTCTGCCGGTTTCCGAATATGAAGATCCCGGCACTAAGGACTTCCTGAAGAAGTTCGCTGAGAAGGCCGGAGAGAAGAAGGTTCCGACCAGCGAAACGGCGCTGAACTACCAGGGCATTGCCATCGTCGCGAAGGCGATGGAGGTTGCGGGGACAACGGACGACCCGGAGAAGATTCGCGAAGCCATCGGTGAAGCGCTGCCAGAGGTCGATGACAAGTACAAGGTCAATGGCTTCCCCGACGAGATCACAGAGCAGGGACACCTCCTCAATCCCGATCTGGAGGCGACGTTCCTCAATGAGGACGGCAAATACACCAAGGTGCCGATCGAACAGGTATCCGACGATAAGTAACTTCCGTCAGCGGCTGTATTGAAGGTGAGGCGCATGAGTGCGCCTCACCCGGCCGAACTCATGCCTGCAGAGGACCCGACTGATCATGACCCTCTTCATCCAACAGCTCTTCAACGGCCTCGCGCTGGGCGGTGTCTACTGCCTCGCTGCGATCGGTCTGACACTGGTTTTCGGAGTGCTGCGCATTCCCAACCTGGCTCACGGTGCGCTGTATATGCTCGGCGCGTACATCACCTATTTCTTCCTCACGACCGTCGGCGTTCCCTATATCGCCGCGATCGGCATTGCGGCGATCATGCTCTTCGTCGTCGGTGTCGGGCTCGAACGCCTCGTATTCCATCCCTTGCGCAACTCCCCGCATACTCACCACATGATCGCGGCCGTCGGTGCGATGTTCTTCTTCCAGGCCCTGGCTCAAGCGATCTGGGGAGCCGACTTCCGACGTATGGACACGCCGATCACCGGCGAACTGCGCATCCTCGGCGCCGAAATCTCTGCGCAGAGGATCGTCATCATCGTCACCGCGGTGATCGTCTTGGCGCTGTTGGCGATGTTCATCAAGCGGTCCATCCACGGCCAGACGATCGAAGCGATCGAACAGGACCGCGTCGGTGCATCGCTGGTCGGCATCAACCCGTCGATGGTATCGATGCTGACGCTGGGGCTGTCCGCCCTGCTGGCCACGATCGCGGCGGGCCTCGTCGCACCGATCAATCTCCTGTCTCCGACGATGGGCGATGCGCTCAACCTCAAAGTGTTCGCCATCATCATCCTCGGTGGTCTGGGGTCGCTTCCGGGCGCCATCGTCGGCGGATTCGCACTCGCCATCGCCGAGACGATGACGGCGACCTACATCTCCTCAGCTGTCGGAGAGGCCGTGGCATTCGTCGTTCTCGTCGCTGTGCTGGCCATCAAACCGAACGGCCTGTTCACGAAGGCGGTGCAGCGATGAGCTCAATGAAGAATCCTCGGATCATCGGCACCATCGCCGTCATCGTCCTGCTCGGCCTGACGCCCCTGGCGTTTGCGCAGGAGAACTACACGATGCGAGTAATCACCGTCGGCATGTGCGCGGCGATCGCTGTCTACGGCCTCAACATCATCCTCGGCTTCACGGGACAGCTGAACCTCGCCCAAGGCGGGTTCTTCGGCATCGGCGCCTACGGAGTCGGGCTGCTCACCACCGATTACGATTGGAGCTTCTGGACCGCATTCGTCGCAACCGTCATCGGAACTGCGGTCATCGGCTACCTCTGCGGGCTGATCGCCCTGCGCACGAAGGATGAGTACTTCGCCATCTTCACAATGGCCATCGGCTTCATCATCTTCCTCGTCATCAGCCGTTGGGAGTCCGTCACTCACGCACATTCCGGCGTCAACAACGTGAAGTTCCCCGAAGGCGGAGGACTCATCGACTTCGAATCTCCGGTTGCGATGTTCTACCTGGTCTTCGCCATCCTGCTCGTGTGCATCTACACGACGTACGCGATTCGGCGCTCGAGTGTGGGTCGCACGCTGCTGAGCATCAGGACGAGCGAAGATCTGGCGGATGCGATAGGTGTGCGCGTCGGATTCAGCAAACAGCTCGCATTCGCCGCCTCGGCTGTCCTCGGAGGAATCGGCGGCGGACTCTACGCAACTGTGGTCGGATTCATCGGCCCCCATGCGGCATCGATCGACAAGACCTTCGAATTCCTTATGTTCATCCTCGTCGGAGGCATGGGCACTGTCGCAGGTCCGCTGCTCGGAAGCATGATCGTGACATTCCTGTTCGAACTGTTCCAAGACTTCCAGGCCTATCGATTCATCGTGCTGGGACCCATCATCGTCGCCCTCGTGATCTTCGCACCGCGGGGAATCGTCGGATACCTCGGCGGATTCGTCGACAAACGCAATCGACGACGAAGGAGTGCAGAGGCCCGCGGTTCAGAATACAACGAGTCCTCACGATCGGATTCAGCCGCCTCAGTCGGCACCAACTCCGAGGAGGAGAAATGACGCTGCTCGAAATTCGCGGTCTCGGTAAGCGCTTCGGCGGGCTCGACGCGGTCAAGGACGTGAGCCTGGACGTTGAAGCGGGTCAGATCACCGCGGTCATCGGTCCCAATGGTGCCGGCAAGTCAACGCTGTTCAACCTCGTCCACGGCTTCTATCGGCCCACGGCAGGGACCATCAGCTTCAAAGGCGAGGACATCACGCATTCGTCCCCGCACCGTACCGTAGCCGGCGGCATCGCCCGGACATTCCAGACGACGAACCTGTTCGATGACAGCACCCTGTTGGAGAACGTCCTGGCCGGACGGATCGTCCGCTCGAAGTCCAATGTCTTCGACGCCGTCTTCCACACGCCGCGCCACCGTCGTGAATCACGCATCAACGAAGACAAGGCGATGGAAGCTCTTGAGTACTGCGGGGTCGCGGAGTACCGACACGATCTGGCGTCGAATGTTCCGCAGGAGGTGCAGAAGCGCACTGCGGTAGCAATGGCACTGGCCACGGAGCCCGAACTGCTGCTGCTCGACGAGCCCGCCGGCGGCATCCCCGAAGAGGAGACTGTCGATTTCGGCGACCTCATTCGATCATTGCCGCAGCGAGGGGTCTCCGTCCTGCTCGTCGAACACAAGATGACGATGATCATGGACCTCGCGGACACGATCCTCGTCCTCGACCACGGACAGAAGCTGGCACTCGGCGCACCGGCGGAGATCCAATCCGATCCGAACGTCATCCGCGCCTACCTCGGTTCGACTGCACAGGAGGAGAACTGATGCTCACGCTCGACAATGTCAGCACCGGGTACGATGCCACCGATGTGCTCCATGGGGTGAGTATCACCGCGCAGCCTGGAGAGCTCACCGTGGTGCTCGGCGCGAACGGCTCAGGAAAGACGGCTCTCTTCAAGACCATCAGCGGACTGATGCGGGTTCGGTCAGGATCGATCGCCTATGAGGGCCGTCAGCTTCATCGAGCGCGCCCCAATGCCATCGTCAAGGCCGGTATCGCGCACTGTCCCGAAGGTCGCCATCTGTTCGGCAAGATGTCGGTGGAGAAGAATCTGCGTCTGGGGTCGTACCCCCACCGGAACAAGTCGCGAACCGAAGAGATCTACGCTGACGTCCTCGACATGTTTCCGATCCTCAAGGAGAAGGCGAAGCAGCCGGCAGGCTCCCTGTCCGGCGGACAGCAGCAGATGGTCGCAATCGGCCGGGCATTGATGTCGGATCCGAGCCTGCTGATCCTCGACGAGCCGTCGATGGGCTTGGCTCCCATCGTCGTCGAGCAGGTCCTCGAGTCGGTCGCTCAGATCAATCGGAACGGTATCGGAGTCCTGCTCAGTGAGCAGAACGCGAAGGCGTCACTGGCGATCGCCCACCGGGGATACGTGCTGGCCGAGGGGCGGATCGTCCTCGCTGATGATGCCTCACGACTGCTCGACAATCCCGACGTGCAGGCGGCCTACCTGGGCCTCTGACTAACGTAAGCCGCCTTTCAGTTGAGGGCGGCGATATCGCGGAAACGAAATCTCGCCGAGGCGGCTTGGCCACCTCGGCGAGATTACGTTGAGCTATTCTGCCAGATCGTTGAGACCCTCGGTCACGCTCGTTCAGTGCGGCGGATTCATCAAGACCGACTTCCATTCCGTCTGACTCATCACGGTCAAAATTCAGCCAGCCGGACACATCATTGGAGACGTTGCCCGCTGTCTCACTCGTCGAGGAATCGGGAGACGTCCCCGGCTCCGACGCGGGCCACCTCGGGGAACTTTCCGGTGAAGTCGACGACCGAGGTCGGCACGACTCCGGGGACTCCGGACTCGATGACGATGTCGAGGTCATTGCCGAGCTGGTCCATGACATCCTCGGCGTGGGTCAGCGGATCCTCGTCGCCGGGCAGCAGCAGAGTCGATGACAGGATCGGCTCCCCCATCGCTTCGACGAGGGCGAGGGCCGTGACGTTCTGCGGAATACGAGCGCCGACCGAATGCTTCTTCGGATGCATCATCCGGCGCGGTACTTCCTTCGTCGCCTTCATGATGAACGTGTAGGGTCCCGGCGTCATCGACTTGATGGCTCGGAAGTCGGAATTGTCGACGATGACGAACTGACCCAGCTGGGCGAAGTCGTGGCACATCAGCGTGAATGGTGCTTCGAGCCGAGGTGCCGAATGCGGGTGATCCGCTCGATGCCTTCCTTGTTGTCCAGGGCGCAGCCGAGGGCGTAACAGGAATCCGTGGGATAAGCGATCAGGCCACCGTTCCTGAGTGACTCAGCGGCCTTCTCGATCAGTCGGTCCTGCGGGTTCTCCGGATGGATATTCAGTAGTGTCGCCATACTTCATGCTAACCACTCTGCCGCCACAGTGCGAGGGGTCACCCGCAGACGCTCCTCAGCGCACGAGGCTGGGTATCGTCAGACCGCAGCCTCGGGCTTCTTCAGGCCTTTGACCAGCTCGGCCCGCGCGGTGTTCGGATCAGAGGCGAGGAGGATATTCACCCACCTGGCTCTCGGATCCGCGTCGACGAGCAGAGCCTTGATGAGCAGGGTGGCCGGCAATGCCAGCAGCGCGCCGAGCCAGCCGAGGACCCATACCCAGAACAGAAGTGACAGGAACGACACCAAGGGAGTGACGCCGACGGATTCGCCCGTGAACTTCGGCTGGATGATCGACTGGATGACGAAGTTGAGCACGCTGTAGGCGATGACCACCCACAGCGCCGACTGCCATCCGCTGTCGACCAGCGCCAGCAGTGCCGGCGGGAGAAGGCCGATGACGAAGCCGATGTTCGGAATGTAGTTCGTCAGGAATGCCAGCACGCCCCACACCCAGATGAGCGGAACGTCGATGATCGCCAAGGCGATGACGTCGAGGAATGCGACGATGAGACCGAAGACCGTGGCCACCACCCAGTAGCGGCGGACACCGCTGGCGAAATCACCGATCGACGCCGACAGCGTGGGCTTCACATCGAGCAGCATCGCCATCCGCTTGTCGATGCCCATCGAATCCATCGCCACGAAGAACACCGCCATGATCACAGTGGTCAACAGGCCCGCAACCGACGACAGATTCGTCAGCAGCGGGTAGACGGCGTCGAGGACGGAGCGGACGTCGAAGGCCGAGAGCTGCTGCTGGATCACCGAGGAGGTCACCCCGATGTCCGAGAGCAGCGCCAACGCATTCTGGTACGTGTTGACGAGTTCGTTGCTGTAGCTGGGGATGAGGATGACGAGCTCGGCGACCGACCACGCGGTGAGGCCGAAGAACGCGAAGATCATGCACAACACGAGCACGACCGAGATGCACGCCCCGATCGCCCGCGGCACCTTGACCCGGGTAAGCAGCCGCTGCACCGGGTAGACGACGATGTAGAAGTTCAGCGCGAGGAACACCGGAGCCACGATGTCCTGGAGCCCGCGGAAGAACATCAGCGCATACGCCAGCCCTGCCAGCGTCACCGCGATCATCAGCGCTCGCGCCGGCGGCCGCGCGTGCCAGGGCCGCTTCTCTCCTGCGGGGTCGGACTCTGGTGCGGATTCTGGTGCGGATTGTGCGCCGGATGCCGTGCCCGATTCTGCGCTGGAAGAATTGGATCCCACCATCACCGAGGCGGCCGACGCAGACGGATCCCCCGCCGAGGCGGCAGGTCGGGAGGCGGCCCCCGCCGAGGCGGTGGGTCCGGCCGACCCCGGCTCAGCCGCCGGTCGTGAGGACGACGCAGACTCATCTGGGCGCGCGGTATCGCCGGTTCGTCCGGTTCGCCCGGTCGCACCGTCTGCGGCACCCGGCGCCTTCGCCTGCTCGTCCTCGTTCATTCAGCGTCCCCGACGCTTCTCGCGGATGCGCATCGACACCTCGATGGGGGTGCCCTTGAAGCCGAAGGTCTCACGCAGACGGCGGATGATGAACCGCCGATAACCGGGGTCGAGGAATCCGGTGGTGAAGAGCACGAACTTCGGCGGACGCGACTGCGCCTGAGTGCCGAAGAGGATGCGCGGCTGCTTGCCGCCGCGCACCGGGTGCGGGTTGGCCGCGACGAGCTCACCGAGGAACGCATTGAGTCGTCCCGTCGGAATGCGGGTGTCCCAGCCCTCGAGAGCGGCCTCCATCGCCGGCACGAGCTTCTCCGCGTGACGTCCGGTCTTCGCCGAGATGTTCACGCGCGGTGCCCACGCCACATGGCCGAGGTCCCGTTCGATCTCTCGCTCGAGGTAGAAGCGGCGTTCGTCATCGAGCAGATCCCATTTGTTGAATGCCAGCACCACGGCACGTCCCGCCTCGACGGCGGTCGTGACGATGCGGACGTCCTGCTCGCTCAGCGGGTCCTGGACCTCCATGAGGACGAGGGCCACCTCGGCGCGTTCGAGCGCGGTCTGCGTACGGAGTGCGGCATAGAAGTCGGCGCCGCTGGCCTGATGAGCGCGACGGCGGATGCCGGCGGTGTCGACGAAGCGCCACTGCTTCCCACCGAGCTCGATGAGCTCGTCGACGGGGTCACGAGTGGTGCCGGCGACATTGTCCACGAGCACCCGGTCGGAGCCGATGAGCTGGTTGAGCAGGGACGACTTGCCGACGTTCGGACGGCCGACGAGGGCCACACGACGCGGTCCGCCCTCCTCGACACGGGTGTCGACGGCCGAGACCTCCGGCAGGATCGTGAGCACTTCGTCGAGCAGGTCGGCGACTCCCCGACCGTGCAGAGCAGAGACGGTCCACGGCTGGCCGAGGCCCAAGCCCCAGAGTTCGGCGGCCATGAGCTCGCCGCGTTCGTCATCGACCTTGTTCGCGGCGAGGAGCACCGGCTTCTTCTTCCGGCGCAGCATCTTCACGACCATCTCATCGGTCGAGGTCGGACCGGTCGTGGCATCGACGACGAGGAGGACGGCATCGGCCATGTCCACGGCGACCTCGGATTGGATCGCAATCCGCGAGGCCATGCCCTTCGAGTCCTGATCCCACCCGCCGGTGTCGACGAGGGTGAACTCCTTCGTGTTCCACTCCGCCCGGTAGCTCACGCGGTCACGGGTGACTCCGGGAACATCCTCGACGACGGCTTCACGGCGGCCGAGGATGCGGTTGACCAGCGTCGACTTGCCGACGTTGGGGCGGCCGACGACGGCCAGCACCGGTGCGGCACCGAGGGTCGCGTCTTCGTCTTCGTCGAAGCCGTAGGCGCGCAGCAGCGCACGGTCCTCGTCTTCGAGCTCATAGCTTTCGAGTCCGGCCTCGAGCGCGGTCGCCCGCTGCTCGGCCTCCTCGTCGCTGATGCTCTCGACGCGGTCGACGAGGTCTTCGTCAGGTGTCTCGTGGAATTCGGATTCGCTCATTGTGAGTCCTTCACCAGCTGCAGCACCGTTTCGACCACCTGGTCGAAGTCGATGTCGCTGGTATCGAGTGTGAACACTCCGTCGGCGGCCTCTAAGAAGCTCGTCGTGGCGGAGTCCTTGGCGTCACGGCCCGTGACGAGGTCTTGGGTGGCGGCGATCGCCTCGGCGTCGGCATTGCCGTGCACTTCCTTCGCCCGGCGGGCCACACGGACCTCGTCGCGGGCGGTCATGAGGATGCGCACATCGGCATCGGGTGCCACCACGGTCGTGATGTCCCGGCCTTCGACGACGATGCCCTCGGGCGCGGCGGTGATGTAGGCTCGCTGCATCTCGATGAGCTCCTCGCGGGCGTCGATGACGCCGGAGACAGTCTGCACGTTCGCCGACACTTCCTCACCGCGGATCTCCTCGGTGACGTCGATATCGTCGACGGAGACGAAGAATTCGTCGGGGCTCAGCGAGATCTCCAGATCCGCACCGCGCACCTGCTCGAGCACGTCGACGGGGTCGGTGACCCCGCGGTTGAGGCACAGCCACGCCATCGCCCGGTACATCGCACCGGTGTCCAGGTACTGGTATCCCAGCCGACGCGCCACCTCCTTGGCGGTGCTCGACTTGCCCACTCCGGACGGTCCGTCAATGGCTACGACGCTCATGCAGTTCCTTCTTTCTCGATGGCGGATTCGGGGATCTGCCATCCCTTCGACAGCAATCCGATCTCCAGCTCCTGCTGGATGGCCGGGACAACGGACACGTCGACCATGCCCAGTTTCCGACCGGAGGCGTGATCCATCCGGAAGTCCTCGACATTGACGCCGAGGTCGCCGATGTCCTTGAACAGCCGGGCCAGCATTCCGGGCGTATCCGGAACCAGGATCGTGACAACAGCATAGGTGGTCGGCGGCTGCCCGTGCTTGCCGGGAATCCGGTCGTGTCCCTCATTGCCCAAGGCGATCGCCTTGGCGAGCAGTCCCGTCGACCCGGGTCCGAGTTCGAGTGCGCCGATGACCTCGTCGAGCTCGGTGCGCAGATCGATGAGCACGGAGCGGACCTCCTCGGCGTTCCCGGTCAGGATCTGCGTCCACAGTCCCGGGTCCGAGGCGGCGATGCGCGTGACATCGCGCAGCCCCTGCCCGGCCAGCGAGATCTCCTCCAGAGGCGCGTGCCGCAGCTGAGAGGCGACGAGGGAGGCGACGATCTGCGGGACGTGCGAAACCTTCGCAACTGCGGCATCGTGGATGCGTGGGTCGAGGTGGAGCACCGAGGCGCCCGTGTCCTCGGCCATGGCGATGACCTCGCCGAGGCGGTCGGCCGGGGTGTCGTCGTCCGAGCAGATCACCCAGGGTCGGGCCGTGAACAGGTCCGACTGGGCGGCGATCGCCCCGGACTTCTCGCGCCCGGCCATCGGATGGCATCCGATATAGCGATCGAGCTGAGTGCCCGTGACCAGCCCCCGCACCGACTCGAGCAGGCGGGTCTTGACGCTGGCGACGTCGGTGACCGTGGCATTCGGGTAGTCCTCGAGCGCCGAGGCGATGACCCGAGCGGCGACGTCGGGCGGGGTGGCGACGACGACGATGTCCGGGTGCGCGGCAGGCGACGCAGCGTCGGTGGCACCGGTCGGGTCGGCCGCCTCGGCGACGGTTGTCTTCGAGTTGAGGACCTGACCGGCACCGAGGTCCGCGGCGAGCTGCTGCGCGGTCGGTGAGGTGTCTTCGAGGGTCACCTGATGGCCGTTTGCGCTCAGCGCCAACCCCAGGCTGGCACCGAGCAGGCCGGTGCCGATGATGTGGACTCTCACAGACCGACGGCCTCGAACAGTGCGCCGACCTCATCGGAGCGCAGCGGGCGGATCTTGCCCTGCTTCTGCTCGTCGAGGACGATCGGTCCGAACTTCAGCCGCACGAGACGCTCCACCGGGTGGCCGATCTCGGCGAGCAGGCGGCGCACGACGCGGTTGCGGCCGGAATGGAGGGTGAGTTCGACGACGGACTTGCCCGGGGTCGAATCGACGAGCTTGAAGTCATCGACCTTGACGAAACCGTCTTCGAGGTCGATTCCGGCCTTGAGGATGGCTCCGGCGTCCTTCGCCAGCTGACCCTTGACCTTCGCGATGTAGGTCTTCGGAATCTCGTAGCGCGGGTGGGCGAGGCGGTTGCTCAGCTCCCCGTCGTTGGTGAGCAGGATGATGCCTTCGGTCTCCGTGTCGAGGCGACCGACGTGGAAGAGGCGCTCCGTGTTGTTGCGCACGTAATCGGCCAGGCAGGGTCGGCCCTCGGGATCGCTCATGGTCGACACGACGCCCGCGGGCTTGTTGAGCACGAGGTAGACCTTCTTGGTCTGTGTCGAAATTCTCACTGTGTCCACGTACACGGACTGCGTTTCGGGGTCGATCCGGGTGCCCAGTTCGGTCACGATGCTGCCGTCGACCTCGACGCGGCCGTCGACGATGAGCTGCTCACAGGCACGACGTGATCCCAGGCCCGCCTCGGCGAGCACCTTCTGCAGCCGCACACCCCCGCTGACGTGGGCATCCGATGCCTGACCGGCACCCGAACCGCCCTTGTTGGAGGCCTGATCGGCCGTCGCTGCGCGCTGTTTTCGGCTGGGTCGGTTCTGGCGCCCGCCGGGGGCGCGGTGATCACGGTAGGGACTCATACTTCCATTCTCTCAAATCAATCAGCGACTCGTGACATCTCGGCGGACGAATCAGTTTCATCGTCGAGATCGTCGTCGAGGGCGCCGTCGATCTCGGCGAGCACCTCGGTGTCCTCTGCACCGAGTTCGGCGACATCGGCGTCTTCGGGCAGGTAGGGGGCGATATCGGGCAGATCGTCGATCGCATTCATGCCCATCGTGTCGAGGAACGTACGCGTGGTGGCATAGAGCAGCGCCGAGGTGGACGCCTCCTTGCCGGCTTCGACGATGAGTCCGCGCAGCAGCAGGGTGCGGATGACGCCGTCGACGCTGACTCCGCGGATGGCGGCGATGCGGGGCCGGGAGATCGGCTGCCGGTAGGCGATGACTGCGAGGGTCTCGAGGGCGGCTTGGGAGAGCTTCGCGCTCTGTCCGGCGGTGAGGAAGTCCTTGACGACTTCGTGGTAGTCGCCGCGGGAGAAGATACGGAAGCCTCCGGCGACGTGGCGGATCTCGAACCCGCGCTGCCGCCGGTTGTCATCTCCGTCGTAGTCGGCTTTGAGGGTGCGGATGGCTTCGAGGACGGTGTCCTCGTCGAGGCCGAGGGAGCCGGCGAGGTCTTCGGCGGTCACAGCCGAATCGGTGATCATGAGCACGGCTTCGATGCCGGCGAGGATCTCGTCATCGATCATGAGTGTTCCCCTTCTTCGTCGCCGCTCCAGTCACCCTCGGTGCGCAGGTCGACTCCGTCTTCATTCATCTCGGTCCGGTGGATGAGCAGCCGTCCCAATGGCTCGGGCTGGTCGAAGTCGCAGAGGCCGACCTTGAACAGCTCGAGCAGGGCGAGGAACCGCGCCACGACCACCAGAGTGTTCTCGGCAGATTCGAGCAGATCCTGGAAGTCGACGTCTCCGACGCGCAACAGGGAGAGGATGTGCCCGCGCTGCTCGGACACGCTGACCAGCGGCAGGTGGATGTGGTCGACGGCCACGCTCGGCGGGGTGTGATCGCGTTGGAGCACGGTGGCGAAGATTCCGGCCAGCTCACCTGGGCCGATGTTGAGCTCCAACGGCGGCAGCACGTCTTGGAACTCCGGTTCGAGGTCGACGTCACGTGGAGCGCGGATCGACCCGGCGGCCATCGCCTCGGCCAGATAACCGGACACGGACTTGTACGCCTTGTACTGCAGCAGCCGGGCGAAGAGCAGATCGCGGGCCTCGAGCAGTTCGAGGTCGAGGACCTCTTCTCCCTCTTCGTGCGGCAGCAGCCGTGCGGTCTTGAGGTCGAGCAGGGTCGCCGCGACGAGGAGGAACTGGGAGATCTCGGCGAGATTCGCCTGATCCTTCAGTTCGGTGGTGTAGGCGATGAACTCATCGGTGACCTCGGCCAGGGCGATCTCCGTGACGTCGAGTCGACGCTTCGAGATCAGACCGAGCAGCAGGTCGAAAGGGCCGGTGAAGTTGTCCAACCGCACCTGGAATCCCTGCGCGGCATCATCGCCGGAGACTACTTCGCTGCCGGAGGCAGAGCCCTCGCCGGAAGCGACTTCGGCACCCGCGGATGCTTCGCCGGAAACGACTTTCACATCACCAGCGACTGCATCGCCCGCAGCGGCCTCGGTTGAAACGGGGGCCGCTTCCTCCTCGTCGGTTACGGAGTCGCTCAGGGTGCGCCTCCGCGGGCGATGAGCTCCCTGGCCAGTCGACGGTAGGCCTCGGAGCCGGCGTGCTTCGGTGCGAAGCTCGTGATCGGTTCGGCCGCCACGGAGGCATCGGGGAACTTCACGGTGCGGTTGATGACGGTCTCGAAGACCTTGTCACCGAAGGCTTCGGTGACCCGCGACATGACTTCCTTCGAGTGCAGCGTTCGCGAGTCGAACATCGTGGCGAGGATCCCGTCGACCTCGAGCGAGGGGTTGAGCCGGTCCTGGACCTTCTCGATCGTCTCGACGAGCAGGGCGACGCCGCGCAGTGCGAAGAACTCGGTCTCGAGCGGGATGACGACACCATGGGCGGCGGTCAGAGCGTTGACGGTGAGCAGACCCAGCGAGGGCTGGCAGTCGATGAGAATGACATCGTATTCGTCGGCGACCTTCGACAGGGCACGGGCGAGCACCTGCTCGCGGGCGACCTCGCCGACGAGCTGGACTTCGGCGGCGGAGAGGTCGATATTGGCCGGCAGGATGTCGATGTTGTCGAATTCCGTTTCGACGATGACCTCGTGCGGGTCCAGTCGCGGGTTCATCAGCAGATTGTAGATGCTGATATCGAGCTCATAGGGATTGAGTCCCAGTCCGACGGACAGTGCGCCCTGCGGGTCGAAGTCGACGAGCAGCATCTTGCGGCCGTAGGCGGCCAGGGCAGCACCGAGGTTGATCGACGAGGTCGTCTTCCCGACCCCGCCCTTCTGGTTGACCATCGCGATGATGCGGGCGGGTCCGTGCGAATCCAGGGGTGCCGGCTCCGGGAAATCCTGGGGCTCGACTGCTGCGGTCCTCTGCTGGGGGATCTCCAACGCCTCTTGCGTATTCATCACTCGGATGGCCACCTTTCGTTGCTCTTCATACAACCCTACCGCGCCCGAGGGTGCGAGGTCGCGTACACTTCCCGCAGTGTCTCCTCGGAGACTTTCGTATAGATCTGCGTCGTCGTCACCGAGGCATGCCCGAGCAGCTCCTGGACGACGCGGATGTCCGCCCCGCCCTCGAGAAGATGCGTGGCGAACGAGTGCCGGAACGTGTGCGGAGAGACCTCGGCGTCGATCTTGGCAGCTTCCCCGGCGTCCTTGACGATCTGCCACGCGGAGACCCGGGAGAGCCGGGTTCCGCGTGCGTTGAGGAACAGCGCCCCGGCCGGAGCCGAGGACTTCGCCTTCGCCGCCATCGACGGCCGCACTCGTGAGACCCACGCGCCCAGGGCGCGGGCCGCATGGGATCCGAAGGGCACGATCCGCTCCTTCCCGCCCTTGCCGTAGAGCCGGACGAGCCCGGAGTCGAGGTCGAGATCATCGAGGTCGATCCCCACGGCTTCGGAGATGCGCGCCCCCGTGGCATAGAGGAGTTCGAGGAGGGCGGCGGCCCTGATCTGCACCGGCTCCTCCCCGTCCGCGGTGGCGATCATCGCTTCGATATCGTCGAGCGCCAGGGCCTTGGGCAGGCGCAGTCCCTCCTGCGGCGGGCTGACCTCGGAGGCCGGATCCGTGGACGTGAGGTTCTCCCCGAGGGCGAAGGTGTGGAATCGTCGCACCGCGACGAGTGCGCGGGCACGACTCCGCGGTGCCAATCCCGAATCGAGCAGGTGGAGCGCATAGCTCTCCACTTTCTGTCGATCGACCTCGCCGAGGCGGCTCACCCCGTCCTCGGTCAGCCAGGTTCCGTACCGGGCGAGGTCACGGGCGTAGGCATCGATCGAGTTCATCGACAGTCCCCGTTCGAAACGCAGGGAGGACAGATAGGACGCAAAACCGCGACGCAGATCGTCAGGCAGATTCTCTGGCAGCAGTTCAGCACCGTGCCGGGCCACGGGTTATCAGTCCTCGCCCGTGCCGACCTGCGTGGACGGCGCATCCTCGCTCGTGCCGGTCGTCTCGACGCTCGCACCGCGACCGAAGTCGGGGCGGCCGTCGACAAGCCGCCTCGGCGCATCGACGGGACGGAACTTCACCCGTGCTCCCGACGCTTCTGCGCGCAGCACTCGGTCGACCTGGAAGATCGCGAGCTGAGCGATCGCGTTGGTGATCCGCCCATCGGCGACGGCATCGAGCGCCTCGGAGATATCAACCCAGGCAAAGCGGAACCCGGCCTCCTCCTCACCGCGTTCGTGACGGTCGGCTTCGGGAACCTCAGTGAGACCGCGGGCGAGGTACAGACGCATCGTCTCGGAGCTGCCGCCCGGAGTCAGGCAGGAGTCGCTGAGGACGTCCCAGTGAACGGCGGTGAGGTCGGCCTCTTCGACGAGCTCCCTCTTCGCCGCTTCGAGCGGGTCCTCTCCGGGGATGTCGAGCAGACCCGCCGCACCTCCCACAGCCGGGCCCGGACGGGGTGCCGATACTGCTGTGCCAGCAGGATCCGCTGCTGGTCGTCGACGACGGCGACGCCGACGGCACCGGTGTGCGCCATGAGATCACGGACGAGTCCGGACGCCTCGGGAAGGTCGAAGGTCTCCTTGCGGATGTCCCACACGGCGCCTTCGTAGACGACCTCGGACGATGAGATCGGTGGGATCACCGGTTCGTCCTGCAGGATCTCTTCACTCGGTGTGCTCATCGGCTGCCTCCCGGAGTTCGACTGTGGTGAAACGGCGAATGCCGCCGGCACTGTCGCCGACGGCATTCGCAGTGAGGATGGACAACGGTCACTGACGCTCGAGCGCCGCGGCGACCAGGCCCGCGAACAGCGGGTGCGGAGAGGTCGGACGCGACTTCAGCTCGGGGTGCGCCTGAGTGGAGACGTAGAACGGGTGCGTATCGCTCGGCAGTTCGACGAATTCGACGAGCTCACCGTTCGGTGAGGTGCCGGAGAACTCGAGTCCCGCCTCGGCGAGCTGGTCCCGGTAGGTGTTGTTGACCTCGTAGCGGTGACGGTGACGTTCGCTGATCGTCGTCTGACCGTACACGCCGGCCACGACGCTGCCTTCGGTGAGCTTCGCTTCGTAGGTGCCCAGGCGCATGGTGCCGCCCAGGTCGCCTTCGCCTTCGACGATCGAGAGCTGCTCGGCCATCGTCGCGATGACGGGGACCGTGGTCTCGGGGTCGAATTCGGACGACGAGGCCGCCTCGATGCCGGCGACATTGCGTGCGTATTCGATGACCATGCACTGCAGACCCAGGCACAGGCCCAGCGTCGGAATACCGTGGGTGCGTGTGTACTCGAGTGCGCCGAGCTTGCCTTCGATGCCGCGGATGCCGAATCCGCCGGGCACGCAGATCGCGTCGAGGCCGTTCAGCGCCGCTTCCGAGCCGGCCTCGGTGGAGCAGTCATCGGACTGGATCCACTTGATTGTGACCTTCGCGTCGTTGGCGAAGCCGCCGTGGCGCAGCGCCTCGGTGACGGAGAGGTAGGCGTCGGGCAGGTCGATGTACTTGCCGACGATGCCGATGGTGACTTCCCGGGATGGGTTGTGCACGCGCTCGAGTACCCAGTCCCACTTCGTCCAGTCGACGTCGCGAAAGGGCAGGTTGAGGTTGCGGATGACGAACACGTCGAGGCCGCCGTCGTGGAGGACCTTCGGAATGTCGTAGATGCTCGGTGCGTCGACGCAGGACACGACAGCTTCGGTCTCGACGTCGCAGGCGCCGGCGATCTTCGCGCGGATCGAATCCGGCAGCTCGCGGTCGGAGCGGAGCACGATCGCATCGGGCTGGATGCCGATGGAGCGCAGGGTGGCCACCGAGTGCTGGGTCGGCTTCGTCTTCAGCTCTCCGGAGGGCCCGAGGTAGGGAACGAGGGAGACGTGGATGAAGAACACGTTGTCTCGGCCGATGTCGTGACGAACCTGCCGGGCCGCCTCGAGGAAGGGCTGGGATTCGATATCGCCGACGGTGCCGCCGATCTCGGTGATGATGACATCGGGGCGGTCCGCCTCGGGGCGTTCGGCCTGGGCACGCATGCGCGCCTTGATCTCATCGGTGATGTGCGGAATGACCTGGACGGTGTCGCCGAGGTACGCGCCGCGGCGTTCCTTCGCGATGACCGAGGAGTAGATCTGTCCGGTGGTCACGTTCGCTGCGCCGTCGAGGCTGTTGTCGAGGAAGCGCTCGTAGTGGCCGATGTCGAGGTCGGTCTCTGCACCGTCCTCGGTGACGAAGACTTCGCCGTGCTGGAAGGGGTTCATCGTGCCGGGATCCACGTTGAGGTAGGGATCCAGCTTCTGCATGGCCACGGTGAGGCCGCGCTGAGTGAGCAGGTGGCCGAGGCTCGATGCCGTCAGACCCTTGCCCAACGAGGAGGCGACGCCTCCCGTGACGAAGATGTGCTTTGCCGTATGTGTGCCGCCAGGGCCAGTTCGATTCACCACGGGATTTGATTCTATCAAAGTCCGGCTCACGAATCCGAGACGGCGTCGACCTCGGCGTACAGATCGAGCAGCGTCTCGGAGATCGCCGCCCCGTTGCTCACGTCGATGACCCGCTTCTTCGCTGCCACAGCCGAGGTTCCGCGTCCGGCCGGGTCGTCGAGAAGATGATTGATCTCACGCAGCAGCGCATCCGTGTCGTCGGCGGGAACGGCTTTCGCGGCCTCTCCCCAGATGCCTGCGCGGCGTTCGCTGCCGATGAATACCGCCGGCTTCGACAGCTGCATGAGGTCTTCGTGGGACAGTCCGGTCATGGTTTCGCTGGCGATGACGACATCGGCGGCGGCAGCCACATCGACGAGGTCGCCGGCGGGAGCGACGAGGACGCCGCGGTCGGAGAATTCGCGGGAGATCGTCGAGCGGTCCTTGCCGGTGCCGGTGAGGACGAAGACGACGTTGCGGTCGCGGCGGCGCTGGTTGATCTGGTCGGCGGCGTCGAGCACCGTCGCCAGGGCCGTGTGGTCGCGCAGTGCGATGGGGCTGGCGACCATCCAGGTGCCTTCGGCGAGCCCGAGTTCACGGCGGACCTCGGCGCGCGGTGTGCGCACAGTGAGGTCGACGTCGATGTCCGGGTGGACGAGTTCGGCGCGTTCGACGACGGGGACGCGGCCGCCGTAGTAGTCGACGACGGGTTCGGTCGTGCCGAGCACTGCTGTTGCGGTGCGGCCGACGATCTCGGCTCCGGTCTTCTCGATGACGTTTGCGGAGTCGAAGGATTCGATGGTGGCGACGACCTTCGGGTGGAGGCGGGCGGGCAGACCGGTGAAGGCCAGGCCGGCGAGCGTCGCCGCGTGCAGTCCGTGCGCGTGGACGATGTCCACGTGCTGGTAGTACTTGTGAAGAGTGAAAGCGGTGTTGGGGTCGGCCATCGTGAAGCGTCTGCGTGCCGCGAGTTCGATCTCACGGAATTCGTCGGCCAGCTCCTCCGGGACTCCGAAGGTGCCCAGAATCGACCGGTGCGCGGCGACGGCGACCTTGTAACCGGCTCGGAGGTGACCGAGCACGGCGAGCTTCGCCACTTCGACGACGGGACCGGTGGTCTCGGCGAGCACGTGCAGAATTCGTGTGTCTGCGCTCAGTGGGTTGACCTCGCCGGATTCGCTCATTTCCTCATCCTCTTCTTTCGTTCGACGCTGGTTCTAGCCTACCTGGGCAGACACGAGTTCCGTGTAAAGACCTGCGAGTTCTTCGGCAACTTCCCTCTCATCGGGAAGCTCGGCTCCGCGTGCCCCGGCGCGGGCCCCGAGTTCGGCTCGACGGGCGGGATCGACGGCGAGTTCGGCCACGGCTGCGGCGAATGCGGCATCATCGTCATGGTCGATGAGGATGCCTGCGTCGCCGACGAGTTCGGCGCTGCCGCCGGTGGCGGTGGCCACGATCGCCTTGCCGGTCATCAGTGCCTCCTGGAGCACGAGCGCCCGGGCTTCCCACACGCTGGTGAGTGCGAAGACGTCCGCGGCGGCGGCGAGTTCGGAGATGTCGTCGCGGGCTCCGAGGAAATGCAGGGCCGGAATCGCCGAGGCGGCTGCGGCGCCGGCGTACTGAGCGCGGACCTTCGCGAGCACCTCGTCATCGGCGGCACCGGCGATGAGAGCGACGATCTCGCCCTGCCGGTTCGCTTCGCGTTGCGGGTTCCCCGTGGCCTGTCGATTTCCTTCGCCGAGGCGGGCGAGTCCGCGCACGAGCATCGGATAGTTCTTCTGTTCGGCGACGCGACCGACGGCGAGCACGATGAGCGCCCCGGGGTCGAAGTCGAACTCCTCGGCCAGGCCTGCGCGGGTGGCGGCGGCCGCCTCGGCGGACACATGTGTGACCTCGGGGGCGGCGGCCGGGAGGAACGGGCATCCTGCGCGCCGAGCTCGCGGGCACGGTCGACGAGGTCGGTGCTCGCACCGAGGACGAGGTCGGCCCCGCGGGCGAGCATCGTCTCGACCCGGGTTTCGACGCGGCCGCGCAGTCCCTGTCCGCTGGCTTGGTTGTGGAGGCTGAGGACGAATTTCGGTCGAGTTCTCAGCGTGCGCAGGGTCAGCAGGGTGATCAGCCCTGCCCGGAAGCCGTGGGCGTGAACGATCTGCGGGGCGAAGCTGCGCAGCAGTGTGCGCTGGCGGCGAATGAGGGCGGCGTCGGAGGCGCCGATTCCGGTGCCGAGTTCGAGGACGCCGAAGCGGACTCCTGGCAACAGGGAGAAGCCGAAGTGCTCGTCGGTGGCGGCCGGTCCGATGACGCCGATCTCGTGCCCGGCGGCGGCAAGGTCACGGGCGAGTGCGTGCACATGAGTGCCGACTCCCCCGGTCGAGGTGCCGATGGTGAAGACGATTCTCATGAGTCTTCCTCCCTGTCGGTGTCGCTGGGTCCGTTGTCTCTATTGTGCTCGCCGGCCGCGTGGACTGTCGTCTCGTCGTTGACGCCGGCCCGGTTGCGGTCGGCCAGCAGGCTGCGGACTTCACCGAGGAAACCGCGGTCGACGACGAGCACGATGAGACCGAAGACCACGCAGCCGATGAGCGCGGCGACGACTCCGGCGATGACGGCCGAGCTCGCGGAGTTGTCGAAGAGTCCCCCGAACCACTGCGAGGTGACGACTCCGGCGGTGCCTGCGACGATTGCGGCTCCGAGTGCGAGCAGCGACCGGCGTCCGACGAGGGCGAGACCGGCGGGACCGAGGACGCGGCGCATGTTCACGAGCAGGAACACTCCGGCCACGGTCATGCCCAACACATAGCCGCTGCAGATGCAGATGAGGGTCAGCCCGGGATTCCCGTTCGAACCCGTGACCAGGATCGCTCCGATCATGCCGACGATGACGAGGATCCATCCTGTCGTCTGGCGGCGGCCGAATACCGAGAACGTTCCACTGCATAGAAGACGCGAGTGCCCCACGCCACGAAAGACCACCCGGGCACGGCCAAGGCCATGACCATGATCGCCGTGGCCATGGAGTCGAAGGGGGCGGCGGACTCACTTTCGGCGTCGATGGCGATGAAGAAGGTCTGCAGGGGGCCCGCAGCTGAGAGCAGGATGACGGCGCCGAGTCCGCCGACGGCGATGATGAGCGCCGTCGTCGTCGAGGTCACCGACCGCAAGCGTTTCCCGGCTTCCGCACGTCTGTGCTCGGTCGCCTCGGGGTCGGTGGATCGTCCCACCCAGGTCGATAGCGTCGGGAAGACCACGGTCGCCACGGTCACGGCGAGCACCGCATAGGGCAGGAGGTAGACGGCGTTGATGTAGCTGAAGAGGACGAGCGTGCCGTCCCCGCCGATGTGGTTTGCCAGAGTCAGGGTCGCGAGCACAGCGGCCTGCTGGGCGAGCAGGGCCGACATTCCGGCACCGGCGAGGCGCAGCGCACGGTGGGCGACTCCGGGCGGGAAGGAGAACGTGGGGCGCAGCTTCAGCCCGGTCGAGACCATCGGCAGGGCAAGCGGCAGGGCGAGGGCGGCGACACCGACGGTGGTGCCCCAGCCGAGCCAGCCGAGGTGGGTCCGCCAGGTGTCGTCGCTGCCGCCGACGGCGTTGTAGGCGATATAGCTGCCGATGACGACGAGGCTGGAGAGCAACGGGGCGAACGCCGGCCACAGGAACTTGCGGTGGGCCTGCAGCACTCCGGTGAGCACGGCGCCGATGGCGTAGAGGACGAGCTGCGGGGAGAACATGAGCAGCAGCTTCACGGTCGCCTGCACTCCGGCGGCGCTGGTCTTCTCATCGACGAGGATCCCTGCGATCTGCGGCGCGAAGACGGCCAGCAGGATCGACAGGGGCAGAGTGACGCTGACCGCCCAGGTCAGCAGCCCCGAGGCGATGCGACCGGCGGTCTCTCTGTCCGATCTGGCCAGAGGGACGGCGAGCAGCGGAATGACCGCTCCGGCCAGGGCGCCGCCGGCGACGACCTCGAAGAGGATGTTCGGGACCTGGTTCGCGCTCTGGTAAGCGGTGCCGACGGTGCCGGCGCCGACGTTCGCCGAGAACACGAGCCAGCGAAGGAAGCCGACCAGTCGGGTCAGCAGGGTGATGATCGATACGAGCAGCGCCGTGGCGGCGAGGACTCGAACGAGCTTGTTCACTTATCCTCGCGGCCGAACGAGTCGATCTCCCTCAGGCCGGGGGTCGATTCGATGACGGAGGTGAAGGACACCTTCTCGCTGGCCAGGGTGAGCCCGGCCAGGGCGGCAAGGATGAGGCGTCGCTGCGCCGGTGTGGCGGTTTCGGCGAGGATCACGCCGATCGCAGCCCCCAGGGCATTGGCTCCGGTGTCGCCGAGCATCGCATCTCCGGCCAGGTCATCGGGCCAGGCGGCGGCCGTGACTCCGGCGATCGCACCTGAGGGTGCCCAGGACACGCGGCGTTCGTGGTCGGTGAAGGCCAGCGTGAGTGCTCCGACCTTGAGTGCCGGCCGGGACGCAGATCGAGGAGGTTGAACAGGTTGGCCGATCCGGCGATCACTCCCCCGGTGACGATGACATCCGCGGCGGCCGCGTACCAGGGCCGGTCGTCCTTATGGCTGATCCCGAAGATCCCAGTCGGGCGGGTGCGGCTGCGCAGGATCGCGGCGGCCGCGATCGACGCGAGCGGGATGCCGGTGATCTTCAACGTCCCGGTCGTGATCTCCCCGCGGGCCAGTGCGGACAGGTGGCCGCGCAGGCCTTTGGAGGACCCGGACTCACAGAAATCGTCGACAGCACCGAGGCCGCCCGCCGCGGCCGTGGCCAGCAGGGTCGCCGTCCGCTGGCGGGGATCTTCGATGAGCAGGCTCCCGGCCAGCAGTCCCGCTGTGACGGCGGGGCCTTCGGCGAGTGAGACGTCGTGTCCGGCGTGGTTGGTGCGCACCACGCTCTCATGGGTGCGCAGCCGTGATCTGAGCACGGCCTTCGTCGCGGTGAAGCCGGCGAGTCCGGCCACGGCGGTGCTGACGATGGAGCGGATCATTTCTCGTCTCCGTTCTTCGTGTCATCGGAGGATGTGTCTTCGATCTTGCCCGGCAGGATGCTTTCGGCATCCTCGGCGAATCCGAAGTGCCCGTGTTTTCCGTCTTCTCCGGAGGCCAGTGCCCGCACGGTGATGACGGGGCCGGCACCGAGGCCGAGTCCGTCGACGGTGCTGGCGCGGGACTTCTCCGACCGCAGCACGTTGACGAGTCCGTTCTGTGCCGATCCGGCGTCACCGGCGACGACCACCGAGGTGGCTTCGGCGGTGAGTGCGGTGACGAAGTCGGTGACGAGGGTGCGGGTGCCCTTGTCGTCGGAGGCCTGCGGACTGGGCTCGGTATCCTCGGCGAGGGTCGAGTTCTCATCGTCGATGACGATGAACAGCGAGGTCGTCTTGTGGTCCGAGTCGGTGCGCAGACGGTCGGCTTCGACGAAGGCGTCGTAGAGCTTCGCCGCCTGCTTCTCCGCATCCGCCTGGTCGTCCTCGTCCTCGAGCATCGAGGCGTCGCCGGTCAGGGCGATGACGAGGGCGGCGCGGATCGCGGTCGAGTCGTCCTTCGGCAGGTTCGGCACGAGGGTCCGCAGCTTCTTGAGGAACTGATCGGAATCGTCGAGGCTGAGCGTGTTCGGCACGAAAGAGACGTCGCCGGCGATGGTCCCATCGGCTTCCTTGACCCGGTTGCTCACCTCTTCGACCTGCTCGGAGTCCGCTTCGGGGGCGGCGATGATGCTCACTTCCTGCCCGTCGAGGGTGCCGCCGATGAGTTCCGGGGCGGCGGCGGTGACGAATTCGTTCTGCTTGTCGATATTGCCCTTGGCCGCGTCGAGATCCGAACGCAGGTTGTCGCGGTCAGAGCGCAGGGCGTCGACCTGGCTCTGCAGGGATTCGCCGATCGGCTCCTTCAGCGGTCCCGCACCGAGGACGATGCCGACGGCCAGCGCCAGGAACACCGAGACGAGGGAGACGAGGTGGTAGCGGAAATCAATCACGGGTCAGTCCTTGGATGAGGCCGGCGGAATCGGTCGATGCTGTGGGGTCGCCGCCGAAGAGTGAGCCGATCCAGCCGAAGAGGCCGTCGAGTTGGGCGCCGATGAGGCCGAGGAAGGTCTGTCCGGCCGAGGTCGCGGTCATCGCCACACCGAGGGCGACGAGGCCTGAGATGATGAGCACGGCCAGCTGCAGGCTGGAGATGCGCTGCCGGTAGAGCAGGGACACGCCCTTGGCGTCGATGAGCTTCGAGCCCACGCGCAGTCGGGTGATGAAGGTCGAGGCCATGCCCTTGCGGCCTTTGTCGAGGAACTCCATGACGGTGTCGTGGGTGCCGACGGCGACGATGAGTTCGGCGCCTTTGTCGTCGGCGAGCAGCATGGCGATGTCCTCGCTCGTGCCCGAGGCTGCGAAGGCCACGCATTCGACGCCGAGGGCTTCGACCCGTTCGGTGCCGGGTGCCGTGCCGTCACGGTAGGCGTGGACGACGATCTCGGCACCCGAGGTCAGAGCGGTGTCGGACACGGAGTCCATGTCCCCGACGATCATGTCCGGTCGGTAGCCGGCTTCGATGATGGCGTCGGCTCCGCCGTCGACGCCGATGAGCAGCGGCCGGTATTCGCGGATGTAGGAGGCCAGCATCGCCAGGTCCTCCTTGTAGTGGTACCCGCGGACGACGATGAGCACATGCCGGTCGGTGAACTTCGTCTTCACCTCGGGCACGACGAGTTCGGCCGAGAGCAGATCGGAGTCCTTGCGGATGTATTCGATCGTGTTGTCGATGAAGTCGACGAGCACGGAGTTCATTCCGGCTTCGGCGGCGTGCATGTCCTCGGCGATCGTCTCGGCCGTCTGCAGGACTCCCGTGGCTACTTCGGTCTCGCCAGAGTAGACGGTGGCGCCTTCGATGGAGATCTCGGCGTTCTCGTCGACGGTGTCGAAGATCTCCGCTCCGGCGGCGTCGATGAGGGGGATGCCGGCGTCGACGATGATGCTCGGGCCGAGGTTCGGGTAGCGGCCGGAGATCGATTTGTCCGCGTTGATCACCGCGGCCGGCCGGCAGGCGACGAGGGCTTCGGCGGAGATACGGTCGATATCGGAGTGTTTGATGACGGCGATATCGCCTGCTTGGAGGCGTTTCGTCAGATTCTTTGTGCGTCGGTCCAGACGGGCAGGGGCGGGACCGGACCGAGTCGGTGCGGTGAGGTTCTCACGGTGTCTGCGCACTTTCATGGTCCGCCCATTCTCTCATCTGCTGCCAACGCCGGCCTCCTTGACCTGCCGAGCGTTGTCGAGCAGTTCGGCCGCGTGGGCCTTCGCCGAGGCGGAGTCGTCCATTCCTGCCAACATGCGGGAGAGTTCGACGACGCGTTCGGCATCGGTGAGCTCCTGCACGCCCGAGCGCACGGTCTCGGCGTCATCGTCCTTGACGATGGTCACATGGGTGTCGGCCCAGGCTGCGACCTGCGGCAGGTGGGTGACGACGATGACCTGGGCGTTCCGGGCGAGCTTGGCCAGTCGGCGACCGATCTCCACGGCAGCTTTGCCGCCGACCCCGGCGTCGACTTCGTCGAAGACGTAGGTGGGGATGGATTCGCTGGCGGCGCGGACGACTTCGATGGCAAGCATGACGCGGGAGAGCTCACCACCGCTGGCGATCTTCGCGATGTCATCGGGGATGGAGGATTCGTGGGCGGCGAAGGTCAGCCGGACCTCGTCGGCCCCGTGGGTGGTGGGTTCGCGTTCGGAGATCTCGAAGGCGACCGAGGCCTTCGGCATCGACAGGGCGGCCAGTTCTTCGCTGACGGCTGCGGAGAACTCCTCCGCGGTGGACTTGCGGATCTCGGTGAGCGCCGAGGCGGCCGCTTCCATGGTCTCGCGAGCCTCGGTGAGTTCGGCGTCGAGTCCGTCGAGGTCGCGGTCCTCGGCTTCGAGTTCGGCGAGTTCCGCGGCCGATCGGGTTTCGAAGTCGAGGACTTCGGCGACGTCCTGGCCATAGGGGGCCAGAGATCCGAGTTCCGCGCGACGGGCTTCGGTCTCCTCAAGCGAGGTCTCGCCGAGTTCGTCGAATCCTGAGAGGTAGGACGACAGTTCCGCGGCGGAGTCGGACAGGCGCAGCACAGCGTCGTTGAGTGCCTCGCGGATGGTGACGAGTTCCTTGTCGGAGCCTTCGACATCGGAAATCGTGCTGATGGCTTGGTGGACGAGGTCGACGGCTGCCCCGGCATCGTCGATCTCAGAACCGAGCAGCAGGTCGTGGGCGCGCCGACGGCGCGGGTGATCTCGGCAGCGGACCCGAGCTTCGCCGCCTGCGCGGCCAGGGTCTCGTCCTCACCGGGTTCGGGACGGACCTTGTCGATGGCCTCCAGGCAGCCGCGCAGCCACAGGATGCGTTCGCGGCGGGCGGCGGTTGAGTCTTTGATGCGAGTGACGCGGGCGTCCGTCTCGCGCCAGTTCTCGAAGGCGACACGGTAGCGGTCGGCCACCTCGGCGAGGGCCGACCCGCCGGCGGCGTCGAGGAGGTGCCGCTGCTGGGCGGCTCCCTTGAGGCGCAGCTGTTCGGACTGGCCGTGGAGGGTGATGAGGTCCGAGGAGATGTCGGTGAGCACGGAGATCGGCACGGTCCGTCCGCCGGCCGTCGCCCGGGCGCGGCCTTTGAGTGCGACGGTACGGGAGATGATCGCTTCGTCGTCGGCGCTGCCGCCGGCTTCCTCGATGCGTTCGCGCACGGGTTCGGCAACTCCGGTGAAGATGCCCTCGACTTCGGCCTTCTCCGCGCCTTTGCGCACGACTCCAGAGCCGACCTTGCGGCCCATGAGAAGGGACAGGGCGGAGACGAACATGGTCTTGCCCGCACCGGTCTCACCGGTGACGACGGTGAAGCCGGTGTCGAGTTCGACGGCGGCCTCGGCGATGACGCCGAGGTGGGAGATGCGCAGTTCGGAGATCATTCAGGCCTCCTTGATCGGTCCTCGCCAGCCGGAGACGGGCAGGCGGAACTTCGCGACGAGTCGGTCGGTGAACGGGCCGGTGTGCAGGCGAGCGAGGCGGATCGGCGATTTCGAACGCGTGGCTTCCACACGCGCCCCGGACGGCAGTTCGAGGGCACGGCGACCGTCGCACCACAGCACGGCGGAGAACTCGGGATTCGACTGGGAGATCTCCACGCCGAGGCGGGAGGTCGGGTTGACGACCAGAGGTTTGGAGAACAGGGCGTGGGCGGAGATCGGAACGAGGATGAGCGCTTCGACCTCGGGCCAGACGATGGGACCGCCGGCGGAGAACGAGTACGCGGTCGAGCCGGTGGGGGTGGCGAGGATGACGCCGTCGCAGCCGAAGGAGGATACGGGGCGGGCGTCGACGCCGAGGACGACGTCGATCATCCGGGATTTCGAGGTCTTCTCGATGGTCGCCTCGTTGAGCGCCCAGGCGTTGAAGATGTTCTCGCCTTCGTGCCACACGGACACGTCGAGGGCGAGCCTCTCCTCGACGGAGTAGTCGCGTTGGGAGGCGCGGTGGACCGCCTCGGCGAGGTCTTCCTTCTCGCTTTCGGCGAGGAATCCGACATGGCCGAGGTTGACGCCCATGAGCGGGGCGCCGGAGCCGTGGAAGCGTTCGGCGGCGCGCAGGATCGTGCCGTCGCCGCCTAAGACGATGACGAGTTCGCAGGCGTTCTTCCACTCCCCCAGCTCGGAGGGATCGATGATGATGCAGTGGTTGAGGATGGGTTCGTCGTCGACGGCTTCGGCCTGTCGGGCGCGGATGCCGACGATCTCGTCGGAGAGGACGACGGGGGTGACTCCGTCGTCGAGGAGGGCCTTGAACACGCTGACGGCGGCCACGGCCGACTCATCACGTTGGGGGTGCAGCAGCACCATGATGTGTCTGGTCACGACTCTCCTCTCATCATTTCGTCCAGGTGGGCGGGGATGTCTGCTTGGTCGAGCCTATCGGACTGGTCATGTGTTCGGCCTGGGCGAACACGCAGGAAGTACTCTCGGTTCCCGCTCGGGCCCGGCAGCGGTGAGGGTGCGATGTCGGTGACGCGCGCGTCGTGGTCGGTGACGGACTCGAGGACGGAGTCGATGGCGCGGCGGCGTTTGTCCCGGCTGGTGACGACTCCGTGTTTGTCCAGGGAGGCGCGTGCCAGTTCGAATTGGGGTTTGACCATGAGGAGGAGTTCTCCGTATGCGGCGGTGGCGGCCAGCAGCGGTGCGCTGAGCAGGCGCAGGGAGATGAAGGAGACGTCGGCGACGACGAGGTCGACGGTCGGCACGTCGGAGTCGGCGAGTTCGCGGAGGTTGAGTCCTTCGCGGACGTGCACGCGCGGGTCGACGCGGAGGATGGGCGCAAGTTGGTCGTGGCCGACGTCGACGGCCCAGACCTGCGCGACTCCGCGGGTGAGGAGGACTTGGGTGAAGCCTCCGGTGGAGGCTCCCGCGTCGAGGGCGGTCAGTCCGCTCAGTTCGTCGGTGAGGTCGAAGGCGTCGAGCGCGCCGAGGAGTTTGTGGGCGCTGCGGGCGACCCAGGGGTCGGGTTCGGTGACGGTGACGTCGTCGGTGTCTTTCACGTCTTGGGAGGCTTTGGAGGCGGTGCGGCCGTTGACGCTGACGCGGCCGGCGGCGATTTCGCGGGCCGCGCGGGAGCGAGAGTTCAGCAGTCCGCGGTCGACGAGAGCCCGGTCGAGTCTGCTCACAAGGAACCCACCTGCGCGTCGAGATCGTTGAGTAGGGAGTTCAAGTGTTCATGGCGCTCTGCGGCCGGTGCCTCTTTGGCTTCGGCGAGGCCGGCCCGCCATGTCTCGACCGGCACGTCCCCACTCACCGAGGCCGGGGTTGGGTTCTCGCTCATTCGTCCTCCCCGATCCGGTGGGGCAGGCGTCCTTCGGCCAGGACCGCCTCGGCGTCGGTCTCCCCCGCTTCGATGGCCGCCCATGCCCGCCGGAGTTCGGCTTCGATCCGGCCGGATTCCCCGCGGTCGGTGCCGGTGATGAGGGCTTCGAGTCCGCGCAGATTCGGCAGGATGAAGGTCGGTCGGCTCCCGGGCCCAGCGCGCAGGGCGTCATGGACGTCGTGGATTCCGGTGAGGACGAGTGCCGTGTCGATTCCGGCGGCGCATCCGCCTTCGATGTCGGTGTTGAGTCGGTCCCCGACCATGAGCGGGCGATGCGCGCCGAGGCGGCCGGCCGCGAAGTCCATCATGTGCGGGGCGGGTTTGCCGACGATGACGGGGGTGGCGTCGGTGAGTCGGGCGATGAGTTCGACGAAGGCACCGTTGCCGGGGACTTTCCCGGTTTCCGTGAGGAGGGAGAAGTCGGGGTTGCTCGCCCACCATTCCGCGCCGGAGCGGATGATGTCGCAGGTGCGGACGATCTTCGCGTAGTCGATCTCCGGGTCGAGTCCTTGTGCGACGGCAACGGGATCAGCGTCGAGCGAGTCGGTGATTTCGAGGCCTGCGTCTTCGAGTGCGATGCGCAGTCCGGTGGTGCCGAGGAGGTGGACGCGGGCGCCGGGTCCGAATCGTTCGGCCAGGCGTTCGGCGAGCACCTGCGCCGAGGTGGTCACCTCGTCAGCGGAGGCGTCGACTCCCATGCCGGTGATCTTTTCGGCCGTAGCTTCTGCGGTGCGGGTGGCGTTGTTCGTGACGTAGTTGACCGGGATCGACTGCGTGTGGAGCCAGTTGATGCCGTCGGCGGCACCGTCGATGGCGTGGTTGCCGTGGTAGACGACTCCGTCGAGGTCGAACAGGACACAGTCGATGGGCGTGCCCGGGGACTCGGGCAGGCGCCCATCTGCTGTGTTGTCCTGTTCGGCGGTCAGTGTCACTGGTCTCCGTCGGCCTCGGCGGGTGCTGCGTCAGAGTCGGAACCGTCTGCGTCAGAGTCAGATCCTGCTTCGGCATCGGCGAGGATCTCGTCGAGTTCGGCTTCGATCTCGTCGTCGGTGACCTTGACCGACTTCAGTTCCTTCGCCGAGACATGCGTCTTCGACTTCGGGGCTGCCGCCGGAGCTTCGGGCTCTGCGTCGGCTTCCGTCGAGGGTTCGCCAGCTGTGACAGGAGCGGCGACTGCTTCGGCCGACGAATCATCGGCTTCGCTGGTTGAGTCGTCCGCAGACTCAGCAGTCTCCGCGTCCGCGGCCTCGCCCTCGGTAGCCTCGGCGTCAGCGGCCTCAGCGTCAGACTCTTCGGAGGTCTCAGCTTCGGGAGCTTCGGGCTCGTCTTCGACTTCTTCGACGGTCTCGATCTCGACGCCGGCGTTGAGGTCCGGCATCTCGTCACCGAAGAGGGTGCCGGTCGCCTTGGCGGTGCGGCGGGAGAGCTCTTCATATTTGTCGGCGAGTTCGGTTTCGCCGTCGATGCGCAGCACCTCGGCGTACGCGGCCATGAGTCGGACGAGTCCGCCGCTGGGCTTCTGAGTGAAGTCCTCAGCTTCGATGAGTCGGCGCGCACCGGCGATGTCATCGAGGTCGGACTTCGCTCCGGCCGCGACGATGACGAGTTCGGTGCGGGTCTCGTTCTCGAGGTCGAGTTCCTCGGAGTTCTTCAGCAGCTCGAGGGCTTTCTCGGGCTTTCCGCGGCCGCGTTCGGCGTCGGCGATCAGCGCGATGTTGTCGTTCGAACCGGAGATGCGACGGTGGGTACGCAGCTCGCGGACGGCTTCGTCGTACTGCTCCACGTAGTACGCGGCGATGCCGAGTGCTTCGCGGACGACGGCGACACGACCAGCGCGGGCCATGGCGGCCTTGGCATGTTCGTGGGCTCGTTCCGGGTCGAGGTCGAGCAGGCCGCCGGCGGCGACGAGGTGCTTGGCGACCATGTCGGCGTTCTCTTTATCGAGGGAACGCAGCTGTGACGAGATCTCTTTGTCGAGTTCGCGGCCGGTGATGCCTTCGGGGATCTCGGGTTCCTGGATGCGCGGGCGACGGGCCCGCTGTTCGCGTGCGTAGTCGCCCGTGTCGGTCTTGCGTGATGCACGACGGTCGTTGTCGTTGCGGCCATGGCCGCCGCGTCCTCCGCGGTTGTCGTCACGGCGGTTTCCGCGGTAGCCGCCCCGACGGTCGTCTCCGTCGCGACGGTCACGGTTGAAGCCGCCTCGGCGGTCATCGTCGTTCCGGCGGTTGCCCTGGTAACCACCACGGCGATC